>NZ_CACSJY010000032.1:0-74268 GCF_902706155.1 Pseudomonas sp. 18058 | reverse complement strand
TTCCCACGCTCTGCGTGGGAATGCTGCCAATGGACGCTCTGCGTCCGCCCCGGAATGTGACGCAGAGCGTCACGGTATGCATTCCCACGCGGAGCGTGGGAACGATCAAGATCGCAGCCTGCGGCAGCTCCTACAGAATGGCGTATACCTGTAGGAGCTGGCGAAGCCTGCGATCTATTGATCTTCAGCGCATAAAAAAGGGCCTGCAATTGCAGGCCCTTTTTATTTGCCGAAATCAGTTTAAGGCTTGTGCGCCCGCGACAGGAATTCGTGCGATTGCATTTCCAGCAGACGGCTCAGCGTGCGCTGGAATTCGAAATTCAAACGGCCGCCGGTGTACAGATCCTTCAGCTCGACTTCAGCGGAAATGATCAGCTTGACGTTACGGTCGTAGAACTCGTCGACCATGTTGATGAAGCGGCGAGCGATGTCGTCAGTGGTGACGCTCATCTGCTCGACACCGCTGAGCAGCACGGCGTGGAAGATCTTGCCCAGCTCGATGTAATCGTTCTGGCTACGCGGGCCGTCGCACAGTTCGCGGAAGTCGAACCAGGCCACGTCGTCGCAAGTACGCAATGCGCGGATCTCGCGGTTTTCGATCATCAACACGTCGTTCTCGACCGCTGCCGTGCATTCCGGCGTCAGCGCGCGGAAGCTTTTGCGCAGGCTTTCGTGGGACGCTTCGTCGAGCGGGAAGTGGAACAGCTCCGCTTGTTCGAGGTGACGCAGGCGATAGTCGACGCCGCTGTCGACGTTGACGATCTCGGTGTTCTGCTTGATCAGCGCAATGGCTGGCAGGAAGCGCGCGCGTTGCAGACCGTCCTTGTACAGACCGTCCGGGACGATGTTCGACGTCGCGACCAGGGTCACGCCGTTCTTGAACAGCTCTTCCATCAACGTGCCGAGAATCATCGCGTCGGTGATGTCAGAGACGAAGAACTCATCGAAGCAGATCACTCGCGACTCGTCGGAGAAACGCTTGGCGATGATGGTCAGCGGATTTTTCTCGCCGCCGAGGGTTTTCATCTCTTCGTGCACACGCTTCATGAAGCGGTGGAAGTGAGTGCGGGTCTTTTCCTTGAACGGCAGCGCTTCGAAGAAGGTGTCGACCAGGTAAGTTTTGCCGCGACCCACGCCGCCCCAGAAATACAGACCCTTGACCGGCGTCTGATCTTTTTTACCGAACAGCTTGCTCAGCAGACCCGGCTTGTTTTGATCGGCGGCGATCAGATCGTCGTACAGACGCTGCAAATGACGCACAGCAGTTTCCTGCGCGGCATCATGGAAGAAGTCCGGGCGTTTCAGATCAGCTTGGTATCGTTCTAGGGGCGTCATAATTCGTTAGCAAGGCAACAAAAACGGGCCGTCACTGTAGCGATGGCCCGGGGGAATGGCAATCGGCCCTTGGTCGGGCCGTGCCGCCGATTAGTCTTGAACCGGGGTCAGCGCGACGCGCAAGGCATCGATGGCCGCATCGCGAGCCGCCGCGTCGGCGAACGCCGGGCTGTCGCCCACGCACTCGCCTTCGAGCCAGACGCTGAAGCTCAGGTCTTCGCTGCGTACGTCCAGCGGCTGACCCGATTGCAGTTGCTTGGTCACCTGACCAGCGGCTTTGCCGTCGGCGAAGTTGCGCGACAGCAGCAATTGCTCGCCATCGGCCGCCAGCAGACGGAAACGGAAGCTGCCGTCGTCTTCACGGAAGCTGACGAAACGCGCGGCTTTCGCGGCTTTCTTCTTGGTGGTTGCGGCAACCTGAACCTGATTGACGAAAGAACGCAGGCCAACGGCTTCGCGCAATTCGTTGAGGAACGGCGTCGCCACAGCTCGGGCCTTTTTCGCACCGATCTGCAGGATGTCTTCCAGATCCGCCGGACGTTCGATCAGTTGGTGATACTTGTCGCGCGCTTCGCCGAGATCGTTGTCGAGCAACTGGAACAAACGGCTCTTCGCCTCGCCCCAACCCAGACCACCGAGCAGTTCGCTGCGGAATTCGTCAGCCTGTGCTGGCGTGGCGAAGGCCTGGAACAGGGTGAACAAATGCGAGTTGTCCGGATCTTTCGCTTCGCCTGGCGCCTTCGAGTCAGTGACGATCCGCGAGATCGCGTCTTTCATCTCTTTGGCGCTGGAGAACAACGGGATGGTGTTGTCGTAGCTCTTCGACATCTTGCGACCGTCGAGGCCCGGCAATGTCGCCACGCTTTCTTCGATCAGCGCTTCGGGCATGGTGAAGAATTCTTTGCCCTGACCGAACAAGTGGTTGAAACGCTGGCCGATGTCGCGGGCCATCTCAACGTGCTGGATCTGGTCACGACCGACCGGCACCTTGTGCGCGTTGAACATCAGGATGTCCGCCGCCATCAGCACCGGGTAGCTGTAGAGGCCCATGGTGATGCCGGCGTCCGGGTCTTCACCGGTTTCAACGTTCTTGTCCACCGAGGCCTTGTAGGCGTGCGCACGGTTGAGCAGGCCCTTCGCGGCGACGCAGGTCAGCAGCCAGGTCAGCTCAGGGATTTCCGGGATGTCGGACTGGCGGTAGAAGGTCACCCGGTCGACATCGAGGCCACCGGCCAGCCAGGTCGCGGCGATTTCCAGACGCGAGCGCTGGATGCGCAGCGGGTCATCGCATTTGATCAGGGCGTGGTAGTCGGCCAAGAAGTAGAACGAATCGGCATTGCTGTCACGGCTGGCAAGGATCGCCGGGCGGATGGCGCCGGCGTAGTTGCCCAGGTGCGGCGTGCCGGTGGTGGTGATGCCGGTGAGGATACGGGTACGGTTCGTCATGGGTAATCGCTTGTCAGACTGCAATCAATTCGAGAGACGCGGCAGGATCAGATCCTTGAGATCGGTCAGCTTGCCATGAAAAAAGTGTCCGCATTCTGCCACTTTCAGCAGCTCATGGGGGCGCTGGAGTTGTTCCGACCAGTCGTAAACCAGTTGCGGATCGATGACTTCGTCGGTTTCCGGCTGGATCACGGTGAGTTCGCCCTGCTGCGGCAGTTGATCCTGCTCGCCCAGGCGCATGACCGCCGGGGCGACCATGAATAGGTGCTTGAGCTGCACGCCTTGGTCTTCAAGACGACCGCCGAGACTTGCTGCAACAAATCCGCCGAAGGAGAAACCGAACAGGGTCAGCGGCAAGTTCGGATGTTTTTCGCGCAGCCATGCCGCAGCCGCTTGGGCATCATCGACTTCACCGGTGCCCATGTCGTGCGAACCTTCGCTGGCGCCGACGCCGCGATAGTTGAAGCGCAAGGTAATCAGGCCGGCGTCGCGCGCAGTGCGCTGCAGGGTCGAGACGACTTTGTTGAGCATGGTGCCGCCCTGCACCGGGTTCGGGTGGCAGATCAGCGCGATGCCGCGCGGCTGCTCATTGTCGAGGTACAAGGCTTCGATTTGGCCGACTGGGCCGGCAATCACTACAGGGGTTTCACGCATCAGCAAGGAAGGAACTCCGTGACCTCGAATCGGGTCGACTCGTCTAGCAAATTGTCTGTGCCAATCTATTGCGAGTGAATCGCGGTATACAGCGCAGGTTCGAGCCGTTAACGTAAAGCAAAGCCGTTTATAGAGGAAGGACTCGTGGAACACTCGCTCTTAGTTTGGTTGTTACCGACTCTTGCCCTGGTTGTGGGTGTCGCCATTGGATTCCTGATCGCGCGCGTTGCGCCGAACGCCGCGCCGAGCCGTACGCAGCGTCAACTGGATGATATCCAGGAGCGCTTCGACAGTTATCAAAACGAGGTGGTCACCCACTTCAACAGCACCGCGATGCTGGTCAAGAAACTGACCCAGAGCTATCAGGAAGTGCAGGATCATCTCGCCGAGGGCGCCAACCGTCTGGCCCTGGACGAGCAGACCCGCCAGCGCTTGATGGCCGCCCTGCACGCCGACGCAGCGCAGGCACCACGCGAACGCCTGACGCCACCGCACAACAATCAAGAACCGCCGCGTGACTACGCGCCAAAAACCCCGAACGCGCCGGGCATGCTTGATGAGCACTATGGTTTGAAGAAGTAAGCAGTCTCGCTGCAAACCAAAAGCCCCCGGACAGTGAAGTGTTCGGGGGCTTTTTTGTGTCTGGGGATGTGTGTTGATTTTTAGGGCCCCTTCGCGAGCAAGCCCGCTCCCACAGGGGAACGCATTTCCGATGTGGGAGCACCAGAGTTTGAAGAAGTAAGCAGTCTTCGCTGAAAACCAAAAGCCCCCGGACAGTGAGGTGTTCGGGGGCTTTTTTGTGTCTGGGGATGTGTGTTGATTTTTAGTTTCTCTTCGCGAGCAAGCCCGCTCCCACATTTGGAATGCATTCCCCTGTGGGAGCGGGCTTGCTCGCGAAGGGGCCGGCATAGGCCACACAAAAAAATGCCCGATCACCGGATCGGGCATTTCTTCATTCAGGCAATCGCTTACGGATACTGCTGAACCGTGCCCGGCTGCTGTTGCTGCGGCGCACCATACTGCTGACCCGGAATCGCCTTCAGGTTGACTTCAACCCGACGGTTCTGCGCACGGCCATTGACGTCACCGTTGCTGGCAATCGGATTATCCGGGCCGGCACCGCGTGCCGACAGGTTGGCACCGCTGACACCTTGCGAGGTCAGGTAAGTCGCCACGCTCTGCGCACGACGCTGCGACAGATCCATGTTGTGCTGGCGGCTGCCGGTGCTGTCGGTGTAGCCGACGATCTCGATCTGGTTCTGGCTGAATTCCTTCAGCGAGTTCGCGAGGTTGTTCAGTGGCTGATAGAAGCTGGAAGCGATGTTCGCCGAATCGGTGGCGAACGTGATGTTGCCCGGCATGATCAGTTTGATCTGATCGCCCTGACGCTGCACTTCAACACCAGTGTTGGCCATGCTCGCGCGCAGCTTCTTCTCTTGCTGGTCAGCGTAGTAACCGTAACCGGCGGCAGAAGCACCGACCACGGCCGCGCCGATCAGCGCGCCCTTGCCACGGTTGTCGTGACCGATGGCGGCACCGGCCAGTGCGCCGGCGAGTGCACCGAGGCCACCGTATTTGGCGGTTTTGCTCATTCCTTGGGAGCCACTGTCGGCCTGGCCCTGATTGTCATACGGGTTAGGCGAGGCGCAGCCGGACAGCAAGGCCACGGCAGTAGCGACAATAATCAAACGACGCGTGGTGAACATGAAGAGCTCCTACTTTTGCATTCTGTGGTGCAACGGCCATTGGCAATCGCCCGTGCGGGCGTTGGATCATGACAATGCACAAAAATTCCGCAGCAGACCCGTGACAAAATATTTAGGCCCGCACAAAAGGGTTTTCGCGCATCTCATCCCCCAGACGCGTGTCCGGGCCATGCCCGGTCACGACAGTCGCGTCCTCGTCCAGCGTGTATAGCCGCTGCTTGATCGACCGCACGATGGTCGCCTGATCGCCGCCCCACAAATCCGTGCGCCCTACGCCGCGACGAAACAGCGTGTCGCCGGCAATCAACAGCTTAGCCTCGGAAAACCAAAAGCTCATGGAACCGGGCGTATGCCCGGGCGTATGCAACGCCACGCCGCAGCCGCAAGCGAGTTCTTCGTCGTCACTCAACCAGCGATCTGGCGACGGTACCGGCGTGTACGGCACGCCGAACATCTGGCATTGCATCTCGAGGTTGTCCCAGAGGAACTGATCTTCTTTGTGTAAATGCAGAGTTGCGCCGGTTTTCTCTTTCATCTGCCCCGAAGCGAGGAAGTGATCGAGATGCGCGTGGGTGTGGATGATGCTGACCACTTTCAGCCCATACGCATCAAGGCGCGCCATGATCAGATCGGGATTGCCGCCCGGATCGACGACGATGGCTTTCTTGGTGATCGGATCGCCGATGATCGTGCAGTTGCACTGCAAAGGGCCGACGGGGAAGGTTTCGCGGATGAGCGCTGGGGCTGGAACGGTCATGGGAAATCCTGAGCAATGGCTCGAAAACGGCCGATGCCGGATGTTACCGTCGCTAGACCCTTAACCCCAACTCCTTCGCCCGCGCCACCGCTTGCGTGCGCCGCTCGACCCCCAACTTGCTGTTGATGTGGCTGGCGTGGGTTTTCACGGTGTGCAGCGAGATAAATAACTGCTCGCTGATTTCCTGATTTGAACAGCCTTGGGCGATCAGGCGCAGCACGGCCAGTTCGCGGCTGCTGAGTTGTTCTGCTGCTGAGCATTCGGCCACGGCACGGACAGCAACATGCGGCATGTGTCCGAGTAATTGCTGACCGACAAGGGTCGACGCGATCGGCGCCAATTGGGCGCGCAGCCAGTCGGTGTGTCCTTTGATCAATGCATCGAAAGGCTGCAGCACGCCGCCGGTCGCGGCTTCCAGCGCCTGACTCAACGCCTTGCGCGCTTCCGGCTCGCGTCCCCCGGCCAGCAGCAACGCCACTTTCTGCGTCAGCGCCATCACACTGAGTAACTGTCGCCCGGTTTGCTGACCGTTCTCGTGCAACACGTTCAAGCGCCCTTCGGCGAGCATCGGCTGGCCCTGAATCAGGTCGAGCAATGCCTGCTGCAATTCAACGTGCAACGGCAGTTGTGGATGAAACTCCGGTGGCGCGGCGGCACGCTCACCGGTGTAGGTCTGGCCCAGTCGCGCCAGCCAGGCCTCGGCGAGATCGGTGCGGCCCTGCGCCAGCCACAGCTCGCATTTGACCAGGGTGATCATCGCCAGGTAGTAGATCGGCGGCACGTCCCAGATGTGCATCAGCCGTTCGGCTTCGGAGAGTTCAGCGAAGGCTTTGGCGAATTCGCCGGTGGCACCGTCCAGCCGCGCTATCACGCAATGGCCGATCAATACGCTGATGTCGCGACAGGCACGCGCCTCGCCGATGCCGGCCAACAACCGCGTACGGGCGACTTGCGGCTGCAGGCGCATCGCTAACAGAAAACCTTCGTATAAGGTCAGCCGTGCGCGCACCGCGTACAGACGTTGCGGCGACAGACCGCGCAAGCGCTCCAACCCTTGATGCACTTCATCCAGTGCCCGCAGAATTTCGCCACGCGCCTGCAACACGCGAGCGCGATCGTAATGCGCCAAGGCTTCGAACAACGGATTGCCGACACGCTGCGCCAGCTCCAGCGATTCACGGTTGAGCCCACGGGCGCGCCACAGATCACCGTCGGCAATCGCCAGATTGGACAGCGTCGACAAGCACATCAGACGCTGGCCATAACGCTTCGCCGGCAGGCTCTCCAGCGCTTCGCTGCAATATTTCAGGGTCAGTTCACGATGGCCGCGCCCGCGAGCGATGATCCCGCTCAGCGCCAGCCATTGCGCCAGCATCGACTTTTGCGCAGTGGCTGAGGGTGCCGGCAGGAAGCGGCTCAAGTGGCTGGAAAGCTCTTCGGCGGCATCGAGCTGACAGGCCAGCCCCAGCGCCCAGCTGTACAGCACGATCAGCCGTGGCGTGCTGATCAACAGGCTGTCGGGCAAGTCCATTTTCCAGCGCAGCAACATGCCGACGTTTTGCTCGGCCAGCAGTTGTTCTTCGGACAGGTTCTGCACCAGATTCGCCGCGACATCGAGGTGACCGGCGCGCAACGCCTGCTCCACCGCTTCATCGAGCAAGCCCTGAGCATTGAACCAGCGACAGGCGCGCAAGTGCAGCGTTGCGGTCGGCACCATGGCGTGTGCAATCGGGCGGCTGCGCAACAGATCGGAGAACAAATGGTGATAGCGATACCAGTGGCCGTGCTCGTCCAGCGGCACCAGAAACACCTGATGCGCCTGCAGAAAACGCAGAATCTCGGCGCTGTCATGGGCTTCGCGCACGGCGTCGCACAGCTCGCCGCAAAAACGTTCTTGCGGCGCGGTGTCGTAGAGAAAGGCCTGCACTTCGGCCGGCAGGCAATCGATGACTTCTTCGAGCAGATAATCGCGGATCAGCCCTTCCCCGCCGTTCAGCGCTTGCGGTAACGCGGCATCGTTGCCGGCTTCGGCCACCGCGAGCAGCCAGAAGCGCAGCCCGGCAACCCAGCCTTCGCTGCGTTGAATCAGACTTTCCAGTGCTTCGCCGCGCAATGAGCTGCTGTGGCGATCGAGCAAAGTCAGGGCTTCGTCGTGGGTCAGGCGCAGATCCTGTTCCTGCAGTTCAAGCAACTGACGGGACAGGCGCAAACGCGCCAGATGCCAGTCCGGACGCTGGCGACTGGTGACCATCACCAGCAAGCCGTCGGGCAAATGATTGAGGAAAAATTGCAGGCAACGGTCGAGTACCGGGCCTTGGGCGAGATGGTAATCGTCGAGCACCAGCAGCAACGGTGTCGCGGTATCGAGGTGCAGCGCCAACTCATCAAGCAAGCCGTCGAGCCATTCTTCAAAGGCAAACGGCTGATGGCGCTGACGCATTTTCAACAGCCCCAATGCGCGGCTGCCCACTTGGGGAAAGTAGTCCTGCAGGCCTTCGAGCAAACGTTCGAGAAAGCGCCCGGGGTCGCTGTCTCGCGGGCTCAGGCCCAGCCACAAACTTTGCCAATGCGCCGGCAGGCTCTGACAGAACTCCACCGCCAGCGAACTCTTGCCGAACCCGGCCGGTGCGCTGACCAGCAACAATCGCCCGCCGAGCCCGGCTTGCAGGCGTTCGCACAGGCGTGGTCGCAAAACATAGCCGTCGGGCAACGGTGGACGGAAGAAACGCCCGTCCAGTGCCGCGACGGCAACGCTTGCAGGACCCGGAAGTGGGGACAGATCAGTCATGGCCGGCTCTTGTTTGAATGGCTATTGGCGGCGTTGCAGATGTCCGCAGACTAGCCTTAAACGTACCGGTAATGAAGGTTGCTGCTACAAATGGCTACAAAAGTCTTTCCAGAATGCGCCATTCGCCCCGTATTTAGACCTGTAGGAGCTGCCGAAGGCTGCGATCTTTTGATTTCGTTGTTTGGGTTTTGGGGGCATATCCGTTGCTGCGGTTGGGGCTTCTGGCGGTTTCGCTCTTACAGCGACTCACTTTTCCAGACGCCGGAGTGCCGGCCCAGCGAAAAGTAAGCAAAAGGCTTTGCCCCCGGCGTACGGCACTTCGCTGAGGCTCAGTGTTCCCTCGCTACGGTGTCCATCCGGGGGCATCGCCTACGGTTTGCTTCGCTGCACCTCCTCTCGATGTATGCGGCTGCGCCGCACGGCGCTGCGCGCCTGCCCCGAATGAACACCTTCGCTCGGCCTGCCGATGGGGGCGAAGATCAAAAGCCAAAGCAAGATCAAAAGATCGCAGCCTTCGGCAGCTCCTACAAAGGCGATTTGAAGGCGGTTTGAAAGTGGTGAGCGGTTTGACGGCAGTTCGAAGGCAGTTCGAAAGTGGTTTGACGGCGGTTCGAAGGCGCGGAGGCCGCGCAAAAAAAAAGCCCCGAACCAGTCGGGGCGTTTTTACGAGGATGCGGCCTCGGGTTTACTGCGGTTTAGCGAACGCCATCCTGACGCAGAGCGGCCGGAGTGAAATCGCTGGTGGTGGCGGTGAAGCCGAAGTCATACGCCTGCTTCTCTTCGTTCTTCATGCCCAGTGCCAGGTAGCGGCCGGACTGCAGGTCGTAGAGGGTTTCCAGGGCGTACCACGGCACTTGCTTGTCGTAGTAGTCCTCGGCATGCGCCTCGGCTACGCGCCACAGTTGGCCACGACCGTCGTAATGGTCGATGACCGCTGCTTGCCAAGTGTCCTCGTCGATGTAGAAGTCACGTTTGGCGTAGATATGGCGCTGACCTTCCTTCAGAGTCGCCACCACGTGCCAGACGCGACGCAACTCGTAACGCGCCAGATCCTGATTGATGTGACCAGCCTTGATGATGTCGGAGTACTTCAGCTTCGGATCGTCGAGCTTGTAGCTGTCGGAGGCGATGTACATCTCTTTCTTGCCTTCGAGTTTCCAGTCGTAACGATCCGGCGCACCGTTGAACATGTCGAGGTTGTCGGAGGTACGCAGGCCATCTGCCGCAGTACCCGGGCCGTCATAGGACACTTGTGGCGCACGGCGCACACGACGCTGACCGGCGTTGTAGACCCACGCCGAACGTGGCTCTTTAACCTGATCGAGGGTTTCGTGCACCAACAGCACACCACCGGCCAGACGCGCTGGCGCGGTCACTTTCTGCTTGAAGTAGAACAGGATGTTGCCCGGGTTTTTCGGGTCGTAGTCCTTCATCTTGTCGCGGAACACGAACTGATCCTGGAAGTACACCAGGCTGTACGAGCCGTTCGGTTGCGGCGTGGCCTGGGTTACCAGACGGGTCACGCTGCCGCCGCGATAGCGGGTGATGTGGTTCCAGATGACTTCCACACCGCTTTTCGGAATCGGGAACGGTACCGCGGTTTCGAAATTTTCCAGACCGTTGCCGCCGGACACCAGATTGGTGTTGGTGGCGTTTTTCTTGATGGCGGCGAACACGTCATCCGGCACAGTCGCGCCACGGTGGGACGGGTACACCGGCATCTTGAAGGTGTCCGGGTAGCGCTTGAACATCGCGTACTGCCCCGGCGCCAGTTTGTCCTTGTACTTGTCGACATCCTTGGCGGTGATGGTGAACAGCGGTTGCTCACTGGCATAAGGGTTGGACAGAAAACCGCGCGCATCGACGCTGCCGGCATTTTTCGGCAACGGCTTCCACGCCGGGATCGAACCGTCAGCGTTACCGGCCATTTCCGCGCCCATCGGCGTCAGGCTTTTGCCCAGTTTGTCGGCTTCGGCAGCCGGGACGGCCGCCATCACACCGGTCGCCAGCAACGACAGACCCAGAACACCTGCGTGGAACAGACTCTTTGTTATTTTCATAAATTCGTTCGTCCTGAAAATGCAGTGCTTAGAAGTTCACGCCGAAGCTGAGCGCAACGAAGTCGCGGTCGTCCACAGTGGTGTACTTGCCGTCAAAGAAGTTGGTGTAAGCCAGGCTGGCGGTGTAGGTGTTCTGGTATTCAGCGTCGACACCGAGGCTGACCGCTTTGCGACCTTCCTCGAAGTTACCGCCAGGGCCTGGCGAGTAGCCGCTGACGTCGTGCTGCCAAGCCACGTTCGGCTTGAGGTTCACACCGGCGAATACGTCGTTGTATTCCCAGATGGCACGGCCGCGATAGCCCCACGACGTCGCAGTGGTGAAGCCTTCGTTGGTGCAGTTGCGGCTGCGGTTGTTCTGCGGCGAACCCGGGCCGGCACCGTTGATGGTGCTGGCGTTGAGGATGTTGGCGCAGGTGTCGATGCCGCCAGTCGCTGGCAGCTCACCCGGGCCGTAGACCGGATCACGGCCATAACGAACATCAGAAGTGCTTTCCAGGCCGCCAACGTGGGTCACGCCGACTTCACCCACGACGGTCAGACGGCTGGCGCCCATGACCTGATCGAAGAAGTGCGTCAGGGTGGTCTGGAACTGCGTCACTTCCTTGCGGCGATAGCCATGCAGATCCTGACCCGGAACGCCGTTGAGCAGCGAAGCGTTGGTCAGTGCGCCGCCCAGCGGACGTACACCGGCGAACAGGATGTCGGTGGAGTTCAGTTGTACCGGTGCATTCGGACGGTAGCTGATCTCACCGCTCCACGCGGTACCGGTAGGCAGAGTGGTGGAGAAGCTCAGGCCATAGAGACGGATGTCTTCCGGGTATTCAACGAAATACTCCGAGTTACCCGCGACCAGCAGCGGCGCAAGTGCCGCGAACGGGCCTGGCAACGATGCCGCGGTGTTGTACACCGACTGTGGCGCACCCGTGGCGCTGAATATCGGCGCACGGCTGTGGTAGTTCATGAAGTAGGCGCCGAACTCGGTGTCGATCGGGTCGTACATGTACTTGAAGGACGCGCCCCACTGGCCGCTGTCGCGCGCATCACGGTCGCCGCCACGGCGCACCAGAACGCCTTCCTCGTTGACGTCAACGCCAGCCCCGGCCAATGGCCCCAAGGCAACCGCCGGAATCTGCGAACGCTTGTTCAGTACGCGCAGGTTGTTGTCGCAGCCATCGGCAATGATGTCGGGTTGCGAGAAGAACGTGCCGCAGTTGTCGACAACGGTCTGATCCCATTCCAGCTGATAGAACGCTTCGGCCGAGAGGTTTTCGGTCAGGCTCTGCGAGACGTAGAACATGTTGACCGGAATCAGGCCTTCCTTGATTTCGGCACCCGGACGGCGGAACGCGGACACGTCGATCGGGTTGATCGAGTTGATGCCGCCGCCGATGAAGGTACTTTCACCCCAGCTCACCACCTGCTTGCCCAGACGCACGGAGCCCGGCTGATCAGCGATCGAGTAGTTGTGGTAGACGAAGGCGTCGAGGATCTGCCCGCCGGAGGACTTCGCGCCTTCCTTGCGGTTGTTGTCGCTGATGTCCTTGAACTCACGGCTTTCGTCTTTGAGTTCGAAGTCGTACCAGTATTTGCCACGGACGAACACGCCGGTGTCGCCGTACTTCAGTTCAAGGTCATGGATGCCCTTGAAGATTTTCGAGAAGGTTTCGCCGCTTTTGAAGTTGGCGTGACCGTCATCGGAAGTCTGCGACAGGCCGTGGCCGCCGTTGTTGACGCCGATGAGGTTCTTGTTCGGGCTCTGAGTAGACCAACTGGCACCGAGCGACAGGGACGAGTCGAATTGACCCTCGATTTCACCGACGTTGAAACTGACGCCGAATGCGGGCCCGGCGAGCGAAGAGGCAAGACTGACCGCCAGAGGCAGTTTTGCCCGGCGCCAGAACTGGTTTACTGAGGTCATCGACGCTACTCCATGTGCATTATTGTTATGGCAGTGAGTACTTTTAAAAACGCTGTGGAGGGCCGGGCGCCAAGGCTGCCCGAAATCACTCCAAAGTTGCTCGCCCCAATCTGTGCGTGTGCTCCGTTCTTAAAAATCCTTGAACGGACTATATCCAGCAGGGGGTACTGCTTGATCCCTCTAAAGTGTGATTTGCAGTGAGCAACCACTCTGGAACAGTCCTTTCGCCAGTCCGACACTCGTCGGCACGGCAAGGATGGCTGATTTTTTTGATTTCACAAGCCAAGCGCTTGCTTGGTGGGGCTGGCGCGCCGTTTTCGGCGCGCCAGAAGACACTCAAAGTGTCGAGAGGAAGGTACTGTTGTTGGCCTGCCATTCGGTGATGTCGAGGCGGATGCGCTTCTTGTCGAGCTTGCCAACGCTGGTCTTGGGAATTTCGGTAACAAGGGCGATCTGACTCGGAATCGCCCACTTGCTCAGGTGGCCCAATTCCACAAACGGCTTGAGGTGTTCCTTGAGCTCACGGGCCCCGATCACGTGCCCTTCGCGGATCACCAGCAGCGCAAACGGGCGCTCGCCCCACTGCGGATCAGCGATGCCGACCACTGCTACTTCGCGTACCGCGACGTGACGGCTGATCAAATCTTCGAGGTCCAGCGAGGAAATCCATTCGCCGCCAGTCTTGATCACGTCCTTGATGCGATCGCGGATGTCGATCACGCCCATGCTGTCGAGCGTGGCGACGTCGCCGGTGTGCAGCCAGCCGCCGGCCCAGAGCTCAGCGCCCTTTTGTGGCTCGTTGAAATAACCTTCGGTGAGCCATGGCGCGCGCAGCACCAGTTCGCCTTGGGTCTCGCCGTCAGCCGGAAGGAAATTGCCTTCGGCATCGACGATTGCCGCTTCCACCAGTGGCCCCGGCACACCGGCCTTGATCCGGTAAGTGGTGCGCTCGTCTTCGCTGCCGGCCATCAATTCATCATTGAGGTGTGCGCAGGAAACCAGCGGGCCGGTTTCCGACATGCCGTAGGCGGCCGTCAGTTGAATGCCGCGCGCCTTGGCGGTTTCGTACAGCGAGCGATTGAGCGCACTGCCGCCGATGACGATCTTCCAGCCGCCAAAATCGGTGCCCTGCGCGCCTTTGGCGTTGAGCAGCATTTGCAGAATGGTCGGCACGCAATGGGAGAACGTGACCTTCTCCTTGCGCCACAACTCCACGAGATATTCCGGATCGTAGCGCCCCGGATAAACCTGTTTCAGCCCCAGCATGGTCGCCACATACGGTAAGCCCCAGGCGTGAACGTGGAACATCGGCGTGATCGGCATGTACACATCGTTGGTGCCGAGCAGGCGCACGCTGTCGATGGAACCCATGATCGTCGACACGCCCATGGTGTGCAGCACCAGTTGCCGATGGGTGAAGTACACGCCTTTCGGGTTGCCGGTGGTGCCGGTGGTGTAGAACGTGGTCGCGACGGAATTTTCGTCGAAATCCTGGAAATCATACTGAGGGCTCGCAGCCGCCAGCAGTTGCTCGTACTCGCCGACCAGATTCGGCAAGTCGGCGGTTTTTTCCGGCAGATCAGTCAGCAGCAAGGTCTTCTCGACCGTGGTCAGGTGCGGCGCGATCGCTTGATAGAGGCCGACGAACTCGCTGTTGACCAGCACAAAACGGTCTTCGGCGTGATTCATGGTGTAGAGAATCTGTTCCGGCGACAGGCGCACGTTGATCGTATGGATCACCGCGCCGATCATCGGAATCGCGAACATGCATTCCAGGTAACGATGGCTGTCCCAATCCATCACCGCGACGGTGTCACCGGCCTTCACACCGGCCGCCGTCAGCACGTTGGCCAGCCGCGCAACTCGCTCGATCAGGGTCGGGTAGCTGTAGCGAATCTGGTCACGGTAGATGATCTCGCGGGTTTTCTCGTAACGGGCGCCGGACATCAGCAGCCGTTTGATCAGCAATGGATACTGGTAGGCCCCATCGGCCGGGGGAATGACGCGAGTCTGCAACATATGAATCCCTTTTCTGGCTGCACGGTGTTGGCATAGAGATTTGTACTCTAGAACCCTTATACGCCAGCCAAATCAGCCAAAGGAATGATTTGCAGAGCCGTACAAATGCTAGCTTTGCGCCAGCATTTGCCGACTTTCGTCCCAGGTCAGGCCGTTTTCCCTACAGCCTCCTCGGAAGGTGTCCGTGGGAATACGACTGCTGCAAGGAAGGTCAACGCGCCGAAACCCGCGAGAATCAAGTACAGGCCTACAAAACCATGGCGCGGTTCAACATAGGAAATCAGCGGAATCGCCGTCGCACTGGCGCCGAACGATAAGCAGTAACGCAGGGCGAACACCCGTGATTGCCACTGCGGGGCGACGAAGTTGGCGACCATCGCATCATTGACTGTTACCTGACCAAACACCACAAACATGAACGCTGCACCGAGGGCGATGACCGCCCAGCCGTCTGCATAGGCCAACGCAAACAACAGCGGTGCCTGGCACAACGTCAGGACAACAAACGGCCATTTCAGGCTGAGCCGATGCAACACACGACCAATGCTCAATTGCGCAATCGCACCGAAGGCATAGGCCAGACTGACCACCACGCCGAGGGTTTGCGGCGAGGCGAACAGCTCATGCAAACGTTCCTGAAACAGCTTCGGATAGGTCATGGTGGTGGCGTTGAACACCACGCCGCCGGTGGCCGTGGCCAACGCCAGCACGCCGAAAACCATCACCATCGAGATGCGCTGACCGGCGGCGCCTTTGAGTGGCGTGTGCGGGCGCTTCGGAATCGGTTCCTCACGCACCTGCAAGGCGAAGCCAAAACCCAGCACAATCGCCACTGCGCCCGGTGTCAGAAACGCCGAGCGCCAGCCGAACTGCGCCACCAGCAAGCCGGTGATCAGCGCCGAAAACGCCACGCCCAGATTGCCCCACATGCCGTTGATGCCAATTTCGCGGCCACGGTTTTTTGCGTAGGCCACCAGCATTGCTGTGCCGACCGGGTGATAAATCGCCGCGAAAATACCGATCAGGGTCAGGCCAATCACCAGCATGCTCGGGCTGTTGCTCAGCCCGGTGAAGATCGCCGAAGCGCCGATACCGAAGAAAAACACTAGCATCATCTGCCGCCGACTCCAGTGATCGCCGAGCCAGCCGGCGGGCAGCGAACAGGCGCCGAAGGCGATGAATCCTCCCAACGACAGGCCGATCAGCGTGGCGTAATCGAGGCCGAAAGCCTGGGTCATACCGAGCACGGCGGCGGGAAAAATCAGCATGAACATGTGATCGATCACATGGGCGGCGTTGATGTAGCGAATGACATTGCGGGATTGATTCATGACGGCACGCTTTACGTTGTTGTGTGCCGTCTATGCTAGGTTGGCCGTAAAGCGCATTCCTGCCAAGCAAGTCATCGAATCAGACATGTTGATCAGCCATTTCGAACACGGCCCGGTGAGTGCCTACCCCCGGGATTATCTGGACGGCGCCCACCAGCCGCTCCACCTGCATCGCGAGGCGCAGTTGTTGTACGCGGTCAGCGGGATCATGCGCGTGGTTACGGAATCGGGTGCGTGGGTGATTCCGCCGAGTCGCGCGGTGTGGATTCCACCCGAGGTGGCGCACGAGATTTTCATGAGCGGTGACGTGCAGATGCGCTCGCTGTTCATCGCGCCAGAATTGTCACCCGCCAGCCTGCAACAGTGCTGCGTATTGGCGGTGACACCGTTGCTGCGCGAGCTGATTCTGCGTGCCGTGCAAGGGCCGCCGCACGCCGACAACCCGCTGATTCAGCAGTTGATGCTGGAAGAACTCGCCAGTCTGGAAAACCTGCCGCTGCACATTCCGATGCCCAGCGACCGGCGTCTGCAAAACATCTGTCTGGCACTGCTGCACACCCCCGATCATGCCAATACCCTGGAAGACTGGGCGCAGCAGGTCGGCGCCAGCTCACGGACGTTGGCACGGCTGTTTCAGCAACAGTTGCAGATGAGTTTCAACGCCTGGCGCCAGCAACTGCGCCTGATGGAAGCCCTGCCACGTCTGCTCGCCGGGGACAGCGTGCAGCGTGTGGCGCGGGATCTGGGTTACGGCAGCGCGCGGGCGTTCAGCGCGATGTTTCGCCGTTTACTTGGGGAAAATCCCCGTGATTACCTCAACAACCTGAGCAAACTCAGCGAGCTTGTGTAGGAATTCCCACCCCTGTGGGAGCGAGCTTGCTCGCGAAAGCAATCTTCCAGTCACCTGTGATATCGACTGATCCGACGCCTTCGCGAGCAAGCTCGCTCCCACAGTTTTGAATGGTGTTTCTGCAATCAATGCATCTCGGTAAACGCGATTTTCACGCCGAGAGCAACCAGCACCGCGCCCATGGTGCGGTCAAACCAGTGGCCCATGCGGGCAAAACCGGCGCGTACACGTTGTTGGCTGAACAGCATCGCCACCAGGCAAAACCACACGGCCGTCGCGACCGCCAGATAAATCCCGTAACCGGCCTGCACCGACAGCGGCGTGTGCGGGTTGATCACCACGGTGAACAGCGACAGGAAGAACAGCGTGGCTTTCGGGTTGAGGCCATTGGTCACGAAGCCCGAAGTGAACGCGCCGCGAGCCGTGCGTACGCCGGCTTCTTTGTGCAGATCGTCGGTGACGGTTTTCGCCGGTTGCGCGCGCAAGGCCTTGAAGCCGATGTACAGCAGATAAGCCGCCGCAGCCCATTTCAACGCGTTAAACAGCACGATCGATTGCGACACGATTAGGCCGATGCCGAGCAGCGAATAACCGACGTGGAGGAAAATCGCCGTACCGACACCGAGTGCCGTCCAGGTGCCGGCGCGACGCCCGTGGGTCACGCTTTCGCGCACCACCACGGCAAAGTCCGGGCCGGGGCTGGCGACGGCCAGCAGGTGGATCAGTGCAACGGTCAAGAACTCGGTCCAGTACATGGGGGCTCCTCTGAATCAGGTCGGATAAAATTAGACTCGCTGGGCGACGCATGTCCCTGTAGGAGCCGAGCTTGCTCGCGAAGAGGGCGTGTCAGGCGACTTCCATTTCTCTGACACCACGTCTTCGCGAGCAAGCTCGGCTCCTACAGGTTTTGTGAGCATCTCAGGCATCGAGTAACCAATTGTTTCATCTGGTAGGCTCGGCAGATTACGCCCAACGCTCAAAGCCTAAAAGGTACAGTTGATGACGAACACGCGCCGCGCCGTATTCCTTGATCACCCGTCGCTCGATCTTGGCGACCTCGACCTCAGTCCGTTGCGCGAATGTTTCAGCGATCTGCAACTCTTCGCCCAAACCTTGCCCGAGCAAGTCAGCGAACGCCTGCAAGGCGCCACCGTGGCCATTTCCAACAAGATTTTGATCGACGCCGCCGCGATGGCTGCCAACCCCGATTTGAAGCTGATCCTGATCACCGCGACCGGCACCAACAACGTCGACCTCGCCGCCGCCCGCGCTCACGGCATCACTGTGTGCAACTGTCAGGGTTACGGCACGCCGTCGGTGGCGCAACACACGATCATGCTGCTGCTCAACCTCGCCACGCGTCTGGCCGATTATCAGAAAGCCGTCGGCGAAGGTCGCTGGCAGCAGGCGAAACAGTTCTGCCTGCTCGACTATCCGATTGTTGAACTGGAAGGCAAAACCCTGGGTTTGCTCGGTCACGGCGAACTCGGTGGCGCGGTGGCGCGACTGGCCGAAGCCTTCGGCATGCGCGTGTTGCTCGGGCAGATCCCCGGGCGCCCTGCCCGCCCGGATCGTCTGCCGCTGGAGGAACTGCTGCCGCAAATCGACGCCCTCACCCTGCACTGCCCGCTCAACGAGCACACCCGCCACTTCATCGGTGCCCGCGAACTGGCGTCGATGAAACCCGGCGCCTTCGTGGTCAACACCGCGCGTGGCGGTTTGATCGATGAACAGGCGTTGGCCGATGCGCTGCGTAATGGCCACCTCGGCGGCGCGGCCACTGATGTCTTGAGCGTCGAGCCGCCAACCCACGGCAATCCGCTGCTGGCCGCCGACATTCCACGCCTGATCGTCACGCCGCATAACGCTTGGGGCAGTGTTGAAGCGCGCCAGCGCATCGTCGGTCAATTGACCGAAAATGCTCAGGCGTTCTTCAGCGGTAAGGCGCTGCGGGTCGTCAGTTGATAAACTGCGGCACTTTTTTTTGAGGAGCAGTTATGGATCCGCGCAGTGAAGTACTGCTTCGTCAGCCCGAGTTGTTTCAAGGTTCGTTGTTGTTGGCCGGGTTGCCCGCCGATGATCTGCTCGGGCGCTTGCCCAACGCCTTCGGCTGGTGCTGGCATGCCGGCGATCAAACGGCGCTGGACGCTCGCTTCGAAGGTCGCAGCCATTTCGGCGTGAATGTTCCGGAGCGTGAGTTTGATAGCGCTGTGGTGTTCTTGCCCAAGTCCAAGGATCTGACCGATTACATTCTCAACGCCGTGGCCTCGCGTCTGGCCGGTCGAGAAGTGTTTCTGGTCGGGGAAAAACGCAGCGGCATCGAAGGCGCGTCGAAACAGCTCAATCCGTTCGGCAAGCCGCGCAAACTCGACAGCGCGCGTCACTGCCAGCTCTGGCAAGTCACCGTGGCCAACGCGCCAGAAACGAAATCGCTGGAAAGCCTCGCGCAGACTTATGAATTGCCGCTGGCCGAAGGCCCGTTGAAAGTGATCAGCCTGCCGGGCGTGTTCAGCCACGGTCGTCTTGATCGCGGCAGCGCCCTGTTGCTGGAGCATCTGGACAAACTGCCAAGCGGCCATCTGCTCGACTTTGGGTGTGGCGCGGGTGTGTTGGGCGCGGCGGTGAAGCGTCGCTATCCGCATAATCAGGTGACGTTGCTTGATGTCGACGCGTTTGCCGCTGCCAGCAGTCGTCTGACATTGGCCGCTAACGGTCTGGAGGCCGAGGTGCTGACGGGCGATGGCATCGATGCGGCGCCGATGGGTTTGAGCGCAATTTTGAGCAATCCGCCGTTTCATGTAGGCGTACACACTGATTACTTCGCCACCGAAAACTTGCTGCGAAAAGCGGCCAAACATCTGAAAAACGGAGGTGAACTGCGCCTGGTTGCCAACAGTTTCCTCAAGTATCAACCGCTGATCGAAGAGCATCTGGGCGTGTGCGCGATCAAGGCCGAAGGCAATGGCTTCCGGATTTACCGGGCCAAGCGCGGCTAGAACTTCTTTCAAAAAAGAGGCTTGCTCAATCGGATTTGCCTAGGCAGAATCCGCTCCGTCCTAGGGGAGTAGTCTCCCACGAGCGCCAAGCTCGTCCGGCATACGTCAACATACTTGATCCTCAGATCATGGCGTATGCGACCCAAGCGTCCGCATCAGACGGATCGCAGGGTTTGACAAGACCTATGACACGCACACCTTACCCGGGGCGGGAAGGCTGTACGTGTCATAGCCGTGTCGACCCGCCCCTTAGGAAAATCCTGATGCTGGACTCGTTACTCGTTCCCACCGCAATCGTTGCCTTGGCCGAAATCGGCGACAAGACGCAACTGCTCGCGCTGATTCTCGCCGCTCGCTTCCGCAAACCCTGGCCGATCATTGCCGGTATTGTCGCCGCGACCCTGGCCAACCACGCAGCAGCCGGTGCGGTAGGCGCCTGGTTCGGCAGTTTCTTCTCGAATGCGACGCTGCACTGGATCCTCGCCGCGAGCTTCACGGCCACGGCGCTGTGGACGTTGGTGCCAGACAAAATGGACGACGATGAAAGCAGCACGGCTCGCAAGTTCGGGCCGTTCCTGACCACGCTGATTGCGTTCTTCCTGGCTGAAATGGGTGACAAGACTCAGGTCGCGACGGTGATGCTGGCCGCGCAATACCCTGACTTGTGGCTGGTGATTATCGGGACGACGGCGGGCATGTTGATTGCCAACGTGCCGGTGGTATTGGCCGGTAACTTTGCCGCCGACAAATTGCCACTGACCCTGATCCGTCGCCTCGCGGCGTCGGCGTTCATGATTCTGGCAATTGTCGCGGTGTACAAAGCGATGCAGAGCAGTGGTTGGGTTTAACCCTGAGAGAAGGATCGTTCCCACGCTCTGCGTGGGAATGCAGCCGGGGACGCTCTGCGTCCCATTGGAACGCGGAGCGTCCCTTGAGGCATTCCCACGCAGAGCGTGGGAACGATCACCGACTCAGGACTTCGGGGCTTGTTCGTACAGCGGCATGACCTTTGGAATCGCTGCCTGCAACGAAGCAATCCGGCTAGCCGATGCCGGGTGAGTGCTCATGAACTCCGGTGGTGAACCTTCCGAGGCCTTGCTCATCTTGTCCCACAGGGTGATCGCGGCATTCGGGTTGTAACCGGCGCGGGCGGCCAGTTCCAGGCCAATCAGGTCAGCTTCGTTTTCGTTGGCGCGGCTGTTCGGCAGCGTCATGCCGTAATTGGCCACGGTGTCGGCCAGCGCCAGGCTGTCTTGGCCCAGACCGAGCAACGCACCCGCGCCCTGCTTGGCCATTTCAATCCCGTACGCCTTGGACATCGCCTCACGGCCATGCTCGCGCAAGGCGTGGGCAATCTCATGGCCCATGACAGCAGCGATTTCATCGTCGGTGAGTTTCAGGCTGTCGATCAGCCCGGTGTAGAAAATGATCTTGCCGCCGGGGCCACAGTTGGCGTTGAGCTCGTCACTCTTGATCAGATTGACTTCCCATTTCCATTGCGCCGCATCGGGGCGGAAGTTCGGCGCCTGAGCGATCAAACGGTCGGCGATCGCCTGAACGCGTTTGGCGTCGCTGCTGGTCTTGTCCAGCACACCTTTGGTGGACGCTTCGCCGACGGTCTTCTGATACGACTGGGCATACATCTGGTCGACCTCTTGCGAGGACAGCATGCTGAACATGTACTGCTTGCGCTCTACACCCACGGCGCCGCCGCTGGTGGTGTTGACCGACTGACAACCGGCCAGCAACAACGCTGCGCACAGTGCACTTACAACCAATCTCTTGTTCATTCAAAAGCTCCCTGAAAACCTGCCGGGTATCCTAGGCGGGTAATTGTATCGACGCCAGATACAACGGACGTGTTGCAGTGACTTTCAGACATGTCCCACAGTTCAAAAGCCCCTCACCCTAGCCCTCTCCCGGAGGGAGAGGGGACTGACCGAGTTGTCTTGCGCCATACATCGACCTGAGAAAGCGTGGCGATTATGGATTCAAAACAGAAGGTTCAGGTCGGTGCATCGCGTCAATATCCCCCGATCAGTCCCCTCTCCCTCTGGGAGAGGGTTAGGGTGAGGGGCTCTTGATAGACCAGACAACTCAACCCGGCGTCAAACACTCCGGCCCATTGAGCTTCGGATCATTGATCAGATTCGCCAACACCCGCTCCCGCAACACCGCCGGCTCACTCGCCAGCAACGCCTGCAACACATGCAACGGCGTCTCGGGATCCAGCCACGCCGCCTGCCCCGCCTCATCCAGAATCAACGGTCGGCGCTGACTCGACGCCGACTGCGTAATCACCGCCGTACTCAACCAGACCTGTTCCTGCACCGGATACGCTTCCCAGATTGCCGCGAAAAACAGCGAGGCGCCCTCCCCCGGCGTCAGCCAGTACGGGCGTTTGCGCTGAGTCCCGCGCCATTCGTAAAAACCATTCGCCGGCAGCAGGCAGCGACGCTGACGCAGCGCCTCACGGAACATCGGCTGTTCGGCCACGGTTTCCGCGCGGGCATGCGCGGGTGTTTTCGACAGGTCGGTCAGCCACGGCGGCGTCAGCCCCCAGCGGGCGCGGGCCAGCGTGCGTTCGCCGGCGTCACCGGCACGCAGCATCAACACCGAATCGTTGGGGGAAATGTTCCACTGCGCCTGTTGATCGGCGGGAAAACCTGGCAGGGTCGCAAAGTCGCGGTTCCAGCGAAACAGGGCATAACGTCCACACATGGGGCAACAAGACTCTAAATAAAACGATCGTCAGCCTAACAGACCAGCGTCCCGGGGAAGCTCTCCGGTTCGTCGCCGGGCAGCGGCAGCGCGGCATTGTACGCGGTGATCAGCTCGCGGGCGTATTCGGCCTGGTCGTTGTCGACCGACAGCCCGAGCAAGCCGAAGATCGGCAGCTCACCGGTGCCGCCGAGCAAATCGCGGCCAACCAGGTGCGCCTCAATGCCTTCGCTGGCGAGCATGCCCTTGAGCATTTCGCCTTCCATCAGGTTTTCCGGCTCGTAGATTCGCTGCATGGGCGCGCCTCACTCGTTTTCGCTGAAGACTTCCAGAAACCAATCCTCTCCGTGTACCTGCAAGACGAACGTGATCGGCCGGCAACACACCTGACAGTCCTCAATGTAGGTCTGATCACCGCCGGACAGATCCACCGTCGTTTCAACTTGCTCACCACAATACGGACATTCGTACAGTGCGCTCTCCAGCATCGCGGTCTCCCAAGTGACTTGTGCGTATAATCGCCGGTCTATTTGCAGGGCTATTTTTGTCTGGCTGACTTTTCAGACCGTGCCCCGTTGGTTTTCGATCAAAACCTTTACTTACCCTAGCCGTTTCTAACAAGAGAGCATGATGGGCGAATTCGATGCCATCCGACCTTACGACGACAGCGAAGTACCTGTGGTACTGGCAAGACTGCTCGGCGACAAGGCGTTTCTAGATATCCTCACCCACTTCCGCTTCCCGCGTTTTGCCGGTGCTTTCGGCTGGATGCTCAAACCACTTATAGCCCATCGGCTGCGTCGTGAGTTCGCCGACGTGACTTCGGTGGCGACGTTGCAGGACAAGGTCGAGTCCTACGTCGACCACACCATCGAGCGCGCCACCGATGGTGTGACCTACACCGGTGTCGAGCAATTCAAGTCCGGCAGCGCTTATCTGTTCATCGCCAACCACCGTGACATCGTCATGGATCCGGCCTTCGTCAACTACGCCGTGTACCACGCCGGCCTGCCGACGCCGCGCATCGCCATCGGTGACAACCTGCTGCAAAAGCCGTTTGTCAGCGATCTGATGCGCTTGAACAAGAGCTTTATCGTTCACCGTTCGATCACCGGCCGTCGCGAGAAAATGGCCGCGTATCAGCTGTTGTCGGCGTACATCAACCACTCGATCCGCAATGATTGCGCGTCGATCTGGATCGCGCAGGCTGAAGGTCGGGCGAAGGATGGCGATGATCGCACCGAGTCGGCGATCCTCAAGATGTTCCACATGAGCCGCAAGGATGAGCCGTTCGGCGAAGTCATTCGCTCACTGAACGTCACCCCGGTGTCGATCAGTTACGAATACGACCCGTGCGACCAGGCCAAGGCCCGCGAGCTGTACATCCGCGCCACCACCGGCACCTACGCGAAAGCGCCGGGCGAGGATGACGTGAGCATTGCCAAGGGCATCACCGGCTACAAGGGCCGCGTGCACGTGAACTTTGCTGCGCCGATCACCGAGCTGTTCGAAGACACCAAGCAATTGGCGGTCGAGATGGACAAGCAGATTCTCGGCGGCTACCGGTTATTCCCGGTGCATTACCTGGCGTACGCGCAGTGGGCTGATGCGGATCCGCAGTTGAATGTGCCGAAGGCTGCCGAGGTGTTTGCGGCGGATGAACTGGCCAAGGCGCAGGAAGAATGGCAGAGCCGGCTGGATGCGTGCCCTGCAGAGCACCGTCCGTATCTGTTGCTGCAATATGCGACGCCGGTGCGTAACCAATTCCGCGTTAAGGCCGGGTTGCCGCTTTAAATTTTCAGAGCAAGATCAAAAGATCGCAGCCTTCGGCAGCTCCTACAGTGGATTCATGTAGGAGTTGCCGAAGGCTGCGATCTTTTGCTTTTAGTAACGCGTGCTGATCCACGAGACGATCAGTGCCAGCCCCAGGCAAGCAAAACCAAATCGATAGAAAAACCGGTTCATGCGCAAGGTCGCCCAATCAAGAATGGGCTCGGCGTTCGGCTGCGCGTTGCGCTGAGCGGCGATACTGGCCATCGCGCGCTGTTCGCGGCGGCGCGTTGCGTGCAGCAGCCAACTGCCGGGGAACGCCAACAGCAGCGCCAGCAGGTTGATCAATTTGGCGGGATGGGCGGTAAACAGCGTCATCAAGTGCAGCGACATCACAGACCTCTATCTAAACCGGTGTGGCAGGCGCCAGACCGACGACCGCGGCGCGGATTCTAACCAAACCTTGGCCCCCTGCCCCAGCCTTTACGACAAATAACGTAACAATCGACCGATGGCTGTCCTGTGTCACGGCATCGTCATGTGGATAAACCAAGATGCGCGCCTCGAAACCGACAGGGAACGCGTCATGTTGCACGCCGAAAACCAGGATCGCCTCTACCTCATCACCCCGACCGACGAACAGCAAAGCCTCGTCGGCAGCCTTGCCTTCAATGTTCAGGATCGCCACTGGCTGGTGTATTGCGCGCTGGGCGGGCATCAGCATGCGGATTTACCGGAGACGGATTTGTTGACGGGGGTTAGCGTGCTCGACTTTTACTCGCAGGCTGCCTGAAAAAGCAAAAGCACCCTCACCCTAACCCTCTCCCGGAGGGAGAGGGGATTGACCGGGTTGTTTGGTCGAGGTACATCGACCTGAAAACTCGAATTGAACTCCGGTTCTGAAAAGCCCCCGATCGGCTCCCTTTCCCCTCGCCCCCCTGGGGGAGAGGGCTGGGGTGAGGGGGATCGATTTCCCATACGCCACAAGTCCCGAACCTGACACCCACAAAAAAGCCCGGAACCATCACTGGCCCCGGGCTTTTTCACATCCGCTGAAAGCTTACTCAGCGAGCACCTGACCCACGGTCGGATCCTTGAACAGACGCGTCAACGCATCGCTCAACACGTCGCTGACCAGTTTGGTGTTGGTTTCTTGGTTCGGCGCCATGCCGAAACGCTGATCCAGCGACGCGCCGTAACGGCCGCTGTAACGGCGGTTGGCGTTCTGCACGTCGGAGCGGAAGGTCGCGCCGATGGTCGCTTCAGTCACGTACATGCCTTCTTTCGGCGACTGGTATTTCAGCTCGGCCAGGGTCACGGTCAGCTGCGGCGCATTCGGCGCGTTGTTGGTCGGGGTGAAGCCCAACAGACGCACGGCGGCTTCAGCCTGAGCCTGCAGCTTCGGCAGGATCTGCTCGCGCTGCACGGTGATGGCGCTGGTTTCCGGGTACAGGCCGCCACGGGTGCCGAGGGTTGGCGACGGACGCCCGTCAACCACACGCACGACAACGGGTTGACCACGGCCGACCGCTGGCAACTGCGTGGTCAGCTTCGGCTCCGGATTCAGTTGTTGCGGGCTGTGGGCGCAGCCGGCCAGGGTCAAACCGGCCACAGTGATCAAACCGAACAACAGGCGTTGCAACATGCTCTTCTCTCCAGAATCAGGCACAAACAGGCCGGCAGTATAGCGGTGGGCCACTGCGGGTCACCAGCGTCACACGGTGAATACTGAAATGTCTGACACAGCCGTGGCAGGCCGGTTCCTGTCACGCCGCTGTCATCTGCCGTACATGTTGACGTCACGCCCTGCTGGCAACCTTCAAACAAGTCCTCCAGCAAGGTAATCGGCCATGCGTTATTTGATCTCGTTGTTTGCGCCACGCCCGTTGCACCGCAGCTTTGCCCTGCTCGACCGCAACGGCCATTGTCAGGCATTCAAGCAGTGCAGCCTGCAACCGATGGGTGACGGTTGGGTGGAAATCGAAGAAATTCGTCTCAACTGGTTGCACCACCCATTGCCCGCCAGCGCCCGCGTCATAGCGCCGCAGCCTCGTGCACGCGCTCAGGCGATGTTGAGCATCTGACCGGATGCCTAATAAAAGTCATTAAACACGACCAACTCCCCGCATTTCTTCGATACAATCTCCCCCCGATTATAAGGACGTCTCCTGATCGGGCCCCGCAACAGCGTCAATGCGCATCGCATCGACATCAAAATCGCCCACAGAGAGCCGCCCACACAGATCGAGTGAAGTTGGCGCGCTTGCCTGTTCTTCCGGCAAAAACCCCGCTTTTCGCGAATCTGCAGAGCTGTCATGACGCTCGGCCGCCGCGTTGTTTTTGCCCTCGGGCAAGGTGCCAAGCCAAGACAGCCCTTTTTTGAGGTTCACGTCTTCAAAAGAGCGTGAAAAAAACGGGTTTTCACAACTTCACAAGAGTGTGGCGAGCAAATGAATAGTTTTGCGTCTGAACATGCACCATTAGCGTCTGGAACAGCCCAACGACACAGGACCGGGTATACCTCGAATATCGGAGCCTGAAGCCTGTCCGCTACGGATTTGGTTGCACAAAAACGGATGTCTCGACCATAAGTCGAATTGCCAGCTGCGTGCTGAAATGAGTTCATGGAGCTCTTGAAAGCCAGGCCGCATGCATCCGTCGAAGTTGCGAAAAATTGCGAAGATTCGGACATGGCGAACCTGACCACGGATAGCCTGGACACAATTGATCTGTCTTGGAACGCCTGGCAGCCATGCCGACAATTTGGTGCTGCAGATTTTGGAGACGCGTTAAATGGCGCATAACGAAGCAGTCGACGTAGTATTGGTTGGGGCCGGCATCATGAGTGCCACCCTCGCCGTACTGCTCAAAGAGCTCGACCCCGCGATCAAGCTGGAAGTCGTCGAGCTGATGGATTCCGGTGCTGCGGAGAGTTCCAACCCGTGGAACAACGCCGGTACCGGTCACGCTGGTCTGTGCGAGCTGAATTACACGCCGCAGGCCTCCGATGGCACCGTCGACATCAAGAAAGCCGTGCACATCAACACCCAGTTCGAGGTGTCGAAGCAGTTCTGGTCGTACCTGACCAAGAAAGGCACCTTCGGCTCGTGCAAATCGTTCATCAGCCCGGTACCGCACCTGAGCTTCGTGCAGGGTGATTCCGGCGTGTCGTTCCTCAAAGAACGCTTTGACGTGCTGCACAAGCACCACGCCTTCGCCGACATGGAATACACCGAAGACAAGGCCAAAATGGCCGAGTGGATGCCGCTGATGATGCCGGGCCGCTCGCCGGACGAAGTCCTCGCTGCCACCCGCGTGATGAACGGCACCGACGTCAACTTCGGCGCGCTGACCAATCAGTTGCTCAAGCACCTGACCAGCGCTCCCGACACTCAGGTCAAATACTGCAAGCGCGTGACTGGTCTCAAGCGTAACGGCAGCGGCTGGACCGTCAGCATCAAAGACGTCAACAACGGCAACACCCGTGAAGTCGATGCCAAATTCGTTTTCCTCGGCGCCGGTGGCGCGGCGCTGCCGTTGCTGCAGGCTTCGGGCATCGAAGAAAGCAAAGGCTTCGGCGGCTTCCCGATCAGCGGCCAGTGGCTGCGTTGCGACAACCCGGAAGTGGTCAAACAGCACCAGGCCAAGGTTTACAGCCAGGCCGCTGTGGGTTCGCCACCGATGTCGGTGCCGCACTTGGATACCCGCGTAGTCGACGGCAAGAAATCCCTGTTGTTCGGGCCATACGCCGGTTTCACCACCAAGTTCCTCAAGCACGGTTCCTTCATGGACCTGCCGCTGTCGGTACGCGCCGGCAACATCGGGCCGATGCTGGCCGTGGCGAAAAACAACATGGATCTGACCAAGTACCTGGTCAGCGAAGTGATGCAATCGATGGAACAGCGTCTGGATTCCCTGCGCCGTTTCTACCCGCAAGCGAAAGCCGAAGACTGGCGTCTGGAAGTGGCTGGCCAACGGGTGCAGATCATCAAGAAAGACCCGAAAAAGGGTGGCATCCTGCAGTTCGGGACCGAACTGGTGTCGGCCAAGGACGGTTCGTTGGCCGCGCTGCTCGGCGCTTCGCCAGGCGCTTCGGTGACCGTTTCGATCATGCTGGAACTGATCGAGAAGTGCTTCCCGAATCAGGCCAAGGGTGAGTGGGCGGCGAAACTCGCCGAGATCTTCCCGGCCCGTGAAAAGGTGCTGGAAACCGATGCTGCGCTGTATCGCAAGGTCAACACGCAGAACAACATCGCGCTGGAACTGGTTGAAGAAAGCAGCGAGACACCAAGCTACGCTTGATCTTGCGGCATAAAAAACGCCCCGATCGGGGCGTTTTTTTATGGCCTTGAAAAGCAAAAGATCGTCCGATCGCGGCCCGAGCCTTCGGCAGCTCCTACACAGTCACCATAAATCCCATGTAGGAGCTGCCGCAGGCTGCGATCTTTTGACCTTAACCGCGGGACTTTTCGATCAGTTCGATGTAGTCCGGAGCATTACGCTGATCGGCGATCAGCTCAACAAAGGTCTTGCCCTGCTCGTCCTTGCCATCAACGTCATAACCGGCCTCAACGAAGAAACCCAGGAAGCGTTCGAAGTCGTCGATACGCAGACCACGGTAGGCCTTGATCAGTTTGTGCAGCGACGGCGAAGTGGCGTCGACCGGTTCAAAATCGAGGAACAGCTTGATCTGCTCATCGCCGATCTCGTCACCAATCACTTGTTTCTTATCTTTACGCATTGCCGACTCCAGCTCGCAGACATTACACGGGGCGGGCAGTTTACCCCTGCCCTGCCGCCGGGCTCAACGCGAACGCGTGCTGCCGGTGTGCAAATCGGCCCAGATGTGGCCGTTGGCGTAACTGAGGAACTGCACATACACGGTGTCATTGCGCAGCAGATCAATGATCACGCGGTACTGGGCCAGCGGATAAAACAACGTCAGGGTTTTGCTTTTGTCGTCGTAGATCGGCTTTTTCAGGCTTTTGCTTTCGCCGTCAAAATTGACCAGCACCTGCGTGATGGTCGCACCTTTGTTCAGGGATTTGCCCTTGAGGCGGATCAGCAGCGGTGACGTGACCGGAATCGGTTGCTGATTGGATTGACGTTGCGCGCCCACCACCACGGAATAATCGGTGACCTGCATGAGTTGCTGTTGCTCGGGCTCGGCATCGCGCACGGTCAGATCGTCCGGCGGCAGGAATTGACTGTGCATCGGTGCGGCGGACAGAGGCAGGCTGAAGATCAGGAAAAGCGCGGCGAGGCTGCGGATCAAGAGGCTCATGACAGGCTCCGGAGGGCGGGGCCGAGCACTCTAGCATGGGTATCGCGAATGGATCAGCACACACAAAACTACTGTGGGAGCGGGCTTGCTCGCGAAGGCGACCTGACATTCAAAACAAATGTCGACTGATACACCGCTTTCGCGAGCAAGCCCGCTCCCACACTGGATCGGGGCGTAAATTACATGCCTTTAACGGCAAAAATCCCGTTGGCGTTGCGCCAGTAGCCTTTGTAGTCCATGCCGTAACCGAAGATATAACGGTCGATGCACGGCAAGCCGACGAAATCGGCTTTCAGGTCAGGACGCGCCTTGCGGTCGTGATCCTTGTCGATCAGCACAGCGGTGTGCACTTTGCGCGCGCCGGCGTGTTTGCAGAAGTCGATGATCGCGCCGAGGGTGTGACCTTCGTCGAGGATGTCGTCGATGATCAGCACGTCGCGGTCGATGAACGAGACTTCCGGCTTGGCTTTCCAGAACAGGTCGCCGCCGCTGGTTTCGTTGCGATAACGGGTTGCGTGCAGGTAGGACGCTTCCAGCGGGAAGTGCAGATGCGTCAGCAATTTGCCGGAAAAGATCAGGCCGCCGTTCATCACGCAGAACACCACAGGGTTGCTGTCAGCCAGTTGTTCGTTGATTTGTGCACCGACACGGGCGATGGCCGCCTCGACTTCAGCTTCGGTGTACAGGCAGTCAGCCTCTCGCATGACTTGACGGATATGCTCGAGATCAGCGGACATGGCGCTCTCCAGGGGGTTCGATTTCGGAAAAGCGGGCAAAGGTACGCATCCCGCGAGGTCGAATCAAGCATTTGTGGACTAACGTACTGTATGTCCTATAGGACATCACCCTCGGATAGATTAATCTAGGCCGGTTTTTTTGCCCGCCGCCGGAGTTTTTCCATGCCCATCCTCGAGATCCGCCATCCGCTGATCCGTCATAAACTCGGCCTGATGCGCCGCGCCGATATCAGCACCAAGAACTTCCGTGAGCTTGCTCAGGAAGTCGGCGCCCTGTTGACCTATGAAGCTACAAAAGATTTGCCGCTGGAGTCCTACGATATTGCAGGCTGGTGCGGCACCGTGTCGGTCGAGAAGATCGCCGGCAAGAAGATCACCGTCGTGCCGATCCTGCGCGCCGGCATCGGCATGCTTGAAGGCGTGCTGAGCCTGATCCCGGGTGCCAAGGTTTCCGCCGTGGGTGTCGCCCGCAACGAAGAAACCCTGCAAGCGCACACCTATCTGGAAAAACTGGTTCCGGAAATCGACGAACGGTTGGCGATGATCATCGACCCGATGCTCGCCACTGGCAGCTCGATGGTTGCGACCATCGACCTGTTGAAAAAGGCCGGCTGCAAAGACATCCGCGCGATGGTGCTGGTTGCCGCGCCGGAAGGCATTGCTGCCGTCGAGAAGGCTCACCCGGACGTGACCATCTACACCGCGTCCATCGATGAGCGTTTGAACGAACACGGTTACATCATCCCTGGGCTTGGCGACGCCGGTGACAAGATCTTCGGCACCAAGCAGAAGGACGCGTAACCATGCAGCAAGAGTTCAACGATCCGCTCTGGCGCACGGTGCTGTCCGGCGCCCAGATGCTGTTCGTGGCTTTCGGCGCTTTGGTGCTGATGCCGCTGATCACGGGCCTCGACCCGAACGTGGCACTGTTTACCGCGGGTTTAGGGACGATCCTGTTCCAGATCGTCACCGGGCGTCAGGTGCCGGTGTTTCTGGCGTCGAGCTTCGCTTTCATTACTCCGATCATTCTCGCCAAGGGCCAGTTCGGCCTCGCCGCGACCATGGGCGGTGTGATGGCGGCCGGTTTCGTCTACACCTTCCTGGGCCTGGCCGTGAAGATCAAAGGCACGGGCTTCATTGACCGTTTGCTGCCGCCGGTAGTGATTGGCCCGGTGATCATCTCCATCGGCCTGGCCATGGCGCCGATTGCCGCGAACATGGCAATGGGCAAGGCTGGCGACGGTTCCGAACTGATCCACTACCAGACCGCGATGCTGATCTCGATGCCGGCGCTGCTGACCACGTTGATCGTGGCGGTGTTCGGTAAAGGCATCTTCCGCTTGGTGCCGATCATTTCCGGTGTGCTGGTCGGTTTTGCCATGTCGTTCTATTTCGGCGTGGTCGACACCGCGAAGATTGCCGCTGCGCCATGGTTTGCGATTCCGCACTTCACCGCGCCGGAGTTCAACTGGCAGGCGATTCTGTTCATCGTTCCGGTGGCCTTGGCCCCGGCCATCGAACACATCGGCGGCGTGATTGCTGTGGGTAGCGTGACCGGTCGCGACTATCTGAAGAAGCCGGGCCTGCATCGCACCTTGCTCGGTGACGGCATTGCCACCACCGCCGCCGGTCTGTTTGGCGGTCCGCCGAATACCACCTACGCCGAAGTGACTGGCGCGGTGATGCTGACCAAGAACTACAACCCGAAAATCATGACCTGGGCGGCGGTTTTCGCCATCACCCTGGCGTTCATCGGCAAGTTCGGCGCGCTGCTGCAAAGCATTCCGGTGCCGGTGATGGGCGGGATTCTGTGCCTGTTGTTCGGTTCGATCGCGGCGGTGGGCATGAACACCCTGATCCGTCACAAGATCGATTTGGGCGAGGCACGCAATCTGGTGATTGTCTCGGTGACGTTGGTGTTCGGGATTGGCGGTGTGCTGGTCGGTACTGGCACTGGCCCGGACGACTTCGGCCTCAAAGGCATCGCGCTGTGCGCGGTGGTGGCGATTGCGCTGAACCTGATCCTGCCGGGCAATGATGGCTGGAAGAACAAGAAGGCGGATGAGCCGCTGATCTAAACTTTTAGATCTGATCGTTCCCACGCTCTGCGTGGGAATGTCTCTAGGGACGCTCCGCGTCCAGTGACGCGGAGCGTCACGGGCTGCATTCCCACGCGGAGCGTGGGAACGATCATGTGGGAGCGGGCTTGCTCGCGAAGCTTTTGGCTTTTAAAGGGCCAACGGTGCTCTTTCACAGAGGGTCGCCAACGCCTTCGCCCATTGCGGGTCGTCATTCAGGCACGGCACCAAAACCAACTCCTCGCCTCCCGCTTCGCGGAACTGTTCCTTGCCGCGATCACCAATCTCTTCCAGCGTCTCGATGCAGTCAGCGACAAACGCCGGGCACATCACCAGCAACTTCTTCACGCCGCTTTTACCCAATTCATCCAGCCGCGCTTCGGTGTACGGCTCGATCCACTTTGCCTTGCCCAACCGCGACTGAAACGACACCGACCACTTGCCGTCCGCCAATCCCATGCGCTCGGCAAACAGCGCGGCGGTGCGCAAGCATTGCGCGCGATAACAGGTGGCCAATACCGCCGGCGAAGCGTTCTTGCAGCAGTCTTCGTTCTTGAAACAATGATTGCCCGTCGGGTCGAGCTTGGTCAGGTGCCGCTCCGGCAAGCCATGAAAGCTCAGCAGCAAGTGATCGTAATCCTGCAGCAGATGCGGCTTGGCACTTTCAACCAGCGCGTCGAGGTATTCCGGCTGATCGTAGAACGGTTGCAGCACCGACAATTGCACATTCAACTTCTTCTCACGAATCACCCGTTTGGCTTCTTCGATCACGGTGGTTGTGGTGCTGTCGGCGAACTGCGGATACAGCGGCGCCAGCGTGATGCGCCTGTGCCCAGCAACAACCAGCTTCAGCAAGCAGGATTCAATCGACGGCTCGCCGTAGCGCATCGCCAGTTCAACCGGCCCTTGCGTCCACTGCGCCTTCATCTGCTGTTGCAGGCGTTGGCTGAGCACCACCAGTGGCGAGCCCTCCTCCCACCAGATCGACGCGTAGGCATGGGCTGACTGCTCCGGGCGTTTGATCAGGATCAGCGACACCAGCAACCGCCGAACCGGCCATGGCAGGTCGATCACGTACGGATCCATCAAAAACTGATTGAGGTAACTGCGCACATCGGCCACCGAAGTGGAGGCCGGGGAGCCCAGGTTGACCAGAAGCAAGGCGTGATCGGTCATGCAACGTCCTATTTCAGAGGCGGCTGGAGAGATCATCCAAAGCCGCGCGTAATTCCGTGAACTGGAAAGTGAAACCCGCTTCCAGCAAGCGTGCCGGCGTAGCCTTTTGGCCGCCGAGCAACAACAAAGACATCTCGCCGAGACCAACCTTCAGTGCCAGGGTCGGCATCGGCATAAACGCCGGGCGGTGCAATACGCTGCCCAGGGTTTTGGCAAATTCGCGATTGCGCACAGGTTGCGGCGCGCACGCATTATAAGGACCACTGGCCTGCTCGCGGTGCAGAAGAAAATCAATCAGGGCGATTTGATCATCGATATGAATCCACGGCATCCATTGCCGACCGTTGCCCAAAGGCCCGCCCAGCCCAAGCTTGAACGGAAACAGCAGCCGCGACAAAAAGCCGCCCTCGGCCGACAGCACCAGACCGGTTCGCACCAGCACCACGCGAATACCCAGCGCTTCGGCACGTTGCGCGGTTTCTTCCCAAGCGATGCACAGCTGACTGGCGAAATCGTCGATCACCGGCGGCGATTCTTCCGTCAGCTCACGTTCGCCGCCATCGCCGTACCAGCCGATCGCCGAGCCGGAAATCAACAGCGCCGGTTTCTGCGCGCGGGTTTCGAGCCACGCCAGCAAGGTTTCCGTCAGCGTGATGCGACTGCTCCACAGCAACGCCTTGCGCCGATGCGTCCACGGCTGATCGGCAATCGGCGCGCCAGCGAGGTTGATGATCGCGTCTAACGGCTCATCACCCACGTCTTCGAGACGAGCGATGCCACGCACCTGTGCGCCGCAAATTTTCGCGACTTTTTCCGGCGTGCGGCTCCAGACCGTCAGACGATGACCCTGCGCGGACCAGTGTCGGCAGAGTTGTCGGCCGATCAAACCAGTACCGCCGGTCAGCAATATGTGCATGACATCTTCCTCGCGTGGCGTTTAACCCGGATCACTAGTCTATTTTTAAAAGCAGGGATCTTTTCTATCGGGCAGGCTCTATTGTTTAACCATAGGCCAAGCTGTCAGAACGAGAACGCTAGAAGTTATACCAGAAAACAAAATTGTACAGGTTTCAATCACGGCGTAGTCTGTACAGAAAGGTAAACGAGGCCCCTATGACTGTACCTATCGCAATCATCGGCACCGGCATCGCCGGGCTCTCCGCCGCCCAGGCTCTGACAGAGACCGGGCATACCGTGCAACTGTTCGATAAAAGCCGCGGCAGTGGCGGGCGCATGTCGAGCAAGCGCAGCGACGCCGGTTCGCTGGACATGGGCGCGCAATATTTCACCGCCCGCGACCGTCGCTTCGTCACCGAAGTACAGCGTTGGCAAAGCCAGGGCTGGGTCGCCGAGTGGACGCCGCAGCTCTACACCTATCAGGGCGGGCAACTGAACCTGTCGCCGGACGAGCAGACACGCTGGGTCGGCGCGCCGCGCATGAGCGCCATCACCCGTGGTTTGCTCGACGGTCTGGAAGTGCATTTCGCCTGCCGCATCACCGAAGTTTTTCGCGGTGAAGAGCACTGGCATTTGCAGGACGCCGAAGGCTTCACCCACGGCCCCTTCAGCCACGTGGTGATCGCCACGCCGGCGCCGCAAGCCACCGCATTATTGGCCGCGGCACCGAAGCTCGCCGGCGCCGCTGCCGGGGTGAAGATGGATCCGACATGGGCCGTTGCCCTCGCCTTCGACACGCCTTTGGATACGCCAATCGAAGGCTGCTTCGTGCAGGACAGCCCGCTCGACTGGCTGGCGCGCAACCGCAGCAAACCCGGGCGCGACAACACCCTCGACACCTGGGTGCTGCACGCGACCAGCGCCTGGAGTCGGCAACACATCGATCTGTCCAAGGAAGCGGTGATCGAGCATCTGCACGGTGCGTTCGCTGAATTGCTGCACAGCGCGATGCCGGCGCCGAGCTTCAGCCTCGCCCATCGCTGGCTCTATGCACGCCCGGCAACGGGGCACGAATGGGGCACGCTGGCCGATGCCGATCTGGGCTTGTATGCCTGCGGCGACTGGTGCCTGTCCGGGCGTGTGGAGGGTGCATGGCTGAGTGGTCAGGAGGCTGCGCGCCGCTTGCACGAACACCTGCAATGAACCGCATCAACCCGCGCAAATTGCTGCTGTCGAAATGGACAGCAGCCCACCCGCAGAATCGCGAAAAGCATTTTCTGGTGACCGAATTGTTCCGCGATGAGGAAGGCACGGTGCTGGAAGTTGAGTTGCAGGCGGTGCTGACCAAGCGCGCCGAACGCCTCGATTGGCAAATCCTCAAGAACAACGACAACTGGGTATTGGGCTGGCAATAACGCCTTCGCTTTTGTAGGAGCAAAGCTTGCTCGCGAAAGCGTCTTTTCATTCAGCGTTGATATCGAATATGAAATAGCTTTCGCGAGCAAGCTTTGCTCCTACGAGGGTGATCGCGCAAAAAGTTATACAAACAATTTGACTTGTACACCTTTGAATCTATGCTAACGCAATGTTGTACAGAGATTGCACTCTGTACAGGTTTAGATTCGAGGTGCCTATGCTTGCCCTGCCCGCCGCCAAACCGAAAATCGCCATCAGTGCCTGCCTGTTGGGTGCCGAGGTGCGCTACAACGGTGGCCACAAGGAATCGCGCCTGTGCAGCCGCACCCTCACTGAATATTTCGAATTCGCCCCGGTTTGCCCGGAAGTCGCTATCGGCCTCGGCATTCCCCGCGAGCCGATTCGCCTCGTCGGTGATCCAGAGAATCCTGAAGCCATCGGCACAGTCAATCCGGCGATCAACGTCACCCAGCCACTGGCCGAATACGGCGAGAAAATGGCCGCTGAACTTGATGACATCTGCGGCTACATCTTTATGCAGCAATCGCCGTCCTGCGGGCTGGAGCGGGTCAAGGTTTATCACGCCAACGGCGCTCCGGTGAATGGCGGCGGGCGTGGCATTTACGCCCAAGCCTTCTGCGCGCAACACCCGGATTTGCCCGTGGAAGAAGCCGGGCGTCTCAACGACCCGGTGCTGCGGGAAAACTTCATCACCCGCGTGTTTGCCTACAGCGCCTGGCAGCAGGTACTCGCCGATGGCCTGAGCCGTCGCGCCCTCACCGAATTTCACTCGCGCTACAAATACTTGCTGATGGCCCACAACCCGCTGCAATACAAAGCGTTGGGCAAACTGCTGGGCAACATGGCGCACACCGATCCCGTCGAACTCGGTCCGCGCTACTTCAGCGAACTGATGGCCGCGCTGAAAAAATGCGCCACGCGCGGCACGCACTGCAACGTGCTGCTGCACATCAGCGGTTATCTGAAACAGGTGATCAGCGCCGAAGACAAACAGGAAATGGTGCACGTCATCGATCAATACCGCCTCGGCATCGTGCCGCTGGTGGTGCCGTTGACGCTGCTCAAGCATCACTTTCGCCAACACCCCGATCCGTACATCGCGCAACAGGTTTACCTGCAACCGCACCCGGAAAACCTCAGCCTGCGAAACGCCATCTGATGAACGACAAACTCGACTCCAGCGCCCAGGAAGACCTCGGCGCCGATTTCAAGAAAGCTCTTGATGAAGGCTGGTTGCCGATCCGCGAAGTCGCGCGGCAAACCGGCGTCAACGCGATCACTTTGCGCGCGTGGGAACGTCGCTACGGGCTGATCGTGCCGCAACGCACGCCCAAGGGCCATCGACTGTATTCGGCTGAACATGTGCAACGAATTCTGGCGATCCTGACCTGGCTCAATCGTGGCGTTGCAGTCAGCCAGGTCAAGCCGCTGCTCGACACCCCGCAAGCCTTCAGCGAACCGGTGGAAAACGATTGGCAACGCCTGCGTCAAACATTGCTCGCCGCCGTCACCCAGCTCAACGAACGCAACCTCGACGACAGCGTCAACCAAGCGATGGCGCTGTACCCGCCGCGCACCTTGTGTGAGCAGTTGTTGATGCCGCTGCTGGCTGAGCTCGAACAACGCTGGCAGGGCCAATTCGGTGCGCAGATGGAGCGCACGTTCTTTTTTTCCTGGCTGCGCAGCAAATTCGGTGCGCGCATCTACCATAACAATCGTCAGTTGCACGCCGCACCGCTGCTGTTGATCAACCACTCCGACCTGCCACTGGAACCTCATCTGTGGCTATGCGCGTGGCTGATCAGCAGCGCCGATTGCCCGGTGCAGGTGTTTGACTGGCCGTTACCGGCCGGCGAACTGGCGCTGGCCGTCGAACACCTGCAAGCCCGTGGCGTGCTGCTCTATTCAAGCAAGGCCATGAACCTTACCTACCTGCCCAAGCTACTGAACGGAGTCAGTTGCACAAAAATGATTGTCGGACCAACGGTATGCATCCACCACGCCGAGTTGTCCGTAAGAACTTCCGAGATCGCTGATGTGTACCTGGCTGAAGATGCGCTGTCAGCGCACCAGGTACTCGTTCAGCGTGGACTGATTTAATGATGGGTTCAATGTCATGCAATTGATCTGGCTGCGCAGCGACTTGCGCCAACACGACAACACCGCCCTCTCGGCCGCCGCAGCCCGCGGCCCGACCGTGGCCGTGTACCTGTTGAGCCCGCAGCAGTGGCTGGAACACGACGATGCCGCGTGCAAGGTCGACTTCTGGTTACGCAATCTCAAAGAACTGAGCAACAGCCTCGGCGAGCTGAACATCCCCTTGTTGATCCGCACTGCCAATCATTGGGATCAGGCTCCAGCGGAGCTGCTCAAGCTGTGCCGCGAACTGAAAGTCGAAGCGGTTCACGTCAACGAAGAATACGGCGTCCACGAAAGTCGTCGCGATGCCGCCGTGGCGGAAAGCCTGCAAGCCAAAGGCATCGAGTTTCACAGCTACCTCGATCAACTGCTGTTCAAACCGGGCACCGTGCTGACTAAAACCGAGACCTATTTCAAGGTGTTCAGCCAGTTCAGAAAGGTCTGCTACGAACGCCTGCACCGCTCGATGCCAGCGCTGGTCAAGGCGCCCGGCAAACAGGCAACACTCAAGGTCGACAGCGACCCGATTCCTGACTCGGTCAAAGGCTTCGCCACCCCAAGCGAATCCCTGCAAGCCCTGTGGCCGGCCGGTGAAGAAGAAGCGCGCCGCCGCCTCGACACCTTCACCGACGCGCAGATCGAATACTACAAAAGTGAACGCGACTTCCCGGCCAAACCCGGCACCAGTCAGCTCTCGGCATACCTCGCCGCTGGCGTGATCTCACCGCGCCAATGCCTGCACGCCGCGTTGCAAAGCAATCAGGGCGAATTCGAAAGCGGCAACGTCGGCGCTGTCACCTGGATCAACGAACTGCTCTGGCGCGAGTTCTACAAACACATTCTGGTCGGCTACCCACGGGTTTCGCGTCACCGTTCTTTCCGCCCGGAAACCGAGGCCTTGGCCTGGCGTGATGCGCCGGAGGAACTCAAGGCTTGGCAAGAAGCGCGCACCGGCCTGCCGATCATCGACGCGGCGATGCGCCAATTGCTCGAAACCGGCTGGATGCACAACCGTCTGCGCATGGTCGTGGCGATGTTCCTGACCAAAAACCTGTTGATCGATTGGCGTGAAGGCGAGCGCTTTTTCATGCGTCATCTGATCGACGGCGATCTGGCGGCGAACAACGGTGGCTGGCAATGGAGCTCATCGACCGGCACCGATTCCGCGCCGTACTTCCGCATTTTCAATCCGTTGAGCCAGTCGGAAAAATTCGACAACGAAGGCCTGTTCATCAAGCACTGGCTGCCGGAACTCGCCGGGTTGAACAAAAAGGAAATCCACAACCCGGCCAACCTTGGCGGGCTGTTTGGCGTCGCCGATTATCCGTCGCCAATCGTCAATCTCAGCGCCTCCCGCGAGCGCGCACTGGCCGCGTTCAAGAGCCTGCCATCGCGCACGGCAATGGAGGGCAGTGATGAGTGAATTCCTGCGCCGCTTCGCCCAACAATTTTGCGAGTTGAACAAAGACAACCTGCACCGGCTGGGCGAGCTGTACAGCGATGACATTCATTTCACCGACCCGTTGCACGAAGTGCAGGGGCTCAAGCAACTGCACGATTATTTCAGCGAGCTGTACGCCAACGTCAGCGAGCTGCGGTTTGATTTTCATGGCTTCGATCAGATCAGCGACGGCGAAGGCTATCTGCGCTGGGTCATGAGTTACCGCCATCCGCGTCTGGCGAGTGGTCAGGTGATTCGCGTCAGCGGCTGCTCGCATCTGCTCTGGCGCGACAAGGTTTATCGCCACCGGGATTACTTCGATGCCGGGGCGCTGTTGTATGAACATTTACCCGTATTGGGCCGGGTCATCGCCTGGCTAAAAAGGAGAATGGGATGAGTCGTACACCTCCACGGCGCTATTGGTTGACCGGGGCCAGCAGTGGCATCGGCGCGGCGCTCGCTGAAGAGATTCTGAAAAGCGGCGCGCACCTGGCGGTCAGCTCGCGCTCGGTCGCGGCACTGAAAGTCTTGTCGCAACGCTATCCGGGCCAGGTTTTAGTGGTGCCGGGGGATTTGACCAACAGTCAGACCGTGCGCGAAATCGGTGAGCAGATCGCTGAAGTCTGGGGCTCGCTGGATTCGGTGATTCTCAACGCCGGCACTTGTGAATATGTCGACGCCAAGCAGTTCGACGCGTCGATCATCGAGCACGTGGTGCGCACCAATCTGCTCGCCAGCAGCTACTGCATCGAAGCCGCCCTGCCGCTGTTGCGCAAAGGCACTGCGCCGCATCTGATCGGCGTCGCCAGTTCGGTGACGTACTTGCCGCTGCCTCGGGCCGAAGCCTATGGCGCGTCGAAGGCCGGGCTGCGTTACCTGTTCGAATCGCTGCGCATCGATCTGGCGGATGAAGGCATCGAAGTCACCATCGTCAGCCCCGGTTTCGTCGAAACGCCGCTGACCGCGAGGAACGATTTCCCGATGCCGCTCAGTTGGCCTGTGGATAAAGCCGCGCGGCACATCTTCGCCAAGCTCAAGGATCGGCCACTGGAAATCGCCTTTCCGGCGCTGTTCATGGCGGCGCTGTGGCCGCTGTCGAAATTGCCCGCCAGCCTGCAACTGGCGATCGGCAAGCGCATGGTGCGCAAGTCGCCGCCGCTGCGAGATCCAGCATGAAAATCGCCATCGTCGGCAGCGGGATCGCCGGGCTCACCTGCGCCCACCTGCTCAATCGCCGACATGACGTGCACGTGTTCGAGGCCAGCGACTGGGTCGGTGGCCACACGCACACGGTCGAAGTGACGGTCGACGGCCAGCAGTACGCGGTGGACACCGGGTTTATCGTGTTCAACGACTGGACGTACCCGAATTTCATCCGCTTGCTCGGCCAGCTCGGCGTGCCGTTCAAAGCCACCGAAATGAGTTTTTCGGTGAGCGACCCGGACACCGGTCTGGAATACAACGGCAACAATTTCAACAGCCTGTTCGCCCAGCGCAGCAATCTGTTGTCGCCGGGGTTCTGGGGCATGTTGCGCGACATTCTGCGCTTCAATAAAGAAGCCCAGCGCGACCTCGCCGAACTGCGCATTTCCAGCGACATGACCCTCAACGATTACCTGAAAGCAGGCAACTACGGCGAGCGTTTCATCCTGCATTACATCGTGCCGATGGGCGCGGCGATCTGGTCGATGCCGATGGCCGAGATGCTCAATTTTCCGCTGCAATTCTTTGTGCGCTTCTTCAAGAATCACGGGCTGTTGTCGGTGAGCAATCGTCCGCAATGGCGGGTGATCGAGGGCGGTTCCAGCGCTTACATTGCGCCGCTGACCGCCGCGTTCAAAGACAAGATCCGACTCAATTGCCCGGTAACGCGGGTTGATCGTGACGAGCACGGCGTAGTTATCCACAGCGCGGCGGGCAGCGAGCAGTTCGACAAAGTGGTGTTCGCCTGCCACAGCGATCAGGCCCTGCAATTGCTCGCCGAGCCGAGCGATGCCGAACGCGAGATCCTCGGCGCCCTGCCCTACGCCGACAATGAAGTGGTGCTGCACACCGACACGCGTTTGCTGCCGACTCGCAAACTGGCCTGGGCCAGCTGGAATTATCGGCTTAGCGGCGCCGGCCACACTCACGCCGCCGTCACTTACGACATGAACATCCTGCAAGGCATTCAGAGCGACACCACGTTCTGCGTCAGCCTCAACCAGAGCGCCGGCATCAGCCCGTTCAAAGTGCTCGCCAGATACACCTACGCTCATCCGCAATACAGCCTCGCGGCGGTAGCGGCGCAGAATCGCTGGGCGGAACTGGATGGCGCGCAACACACGCATTTTTGCGGCGCTTACTGGGCCAATGGTTTCCATGAAGACGGTGTGGTCAGTGCGTTGCGCGTGGCTTCGGCGTTCGGGGAAACCTTATGAACAGCGCCCTTTATAGCGGCTGGATCGGCCATCGGCGCTTCTCGCCGCGCAAGCATCAATTTCGCTACAAGATCGGCTTGCTCTATCTCGATCTCAGCGAGCAGGACGCCGTACTCGCGCTGTCGCCGCTGGCAGGTCGCAGCCGATTTGCACCGTTCTCCTTTCGTGAAACTGACTACCTCAAATCCTTCACCAGTCGCGGCGTGCGCTTGATTGATGCAGTACGCCAACAGGTCGGCGCCGCCATCGGTCACGAACCGCAAGGCGCGATCTGTCTGCTGACCCAAGCGCGCAGTTGGGGTTTGTCGTTCAATCCGGTGAGTTTCTTTTATTGCCACGAGGCCGATGGGCAACTGGCAGCGATTGTCTGCGAAGTCACCAACACGCCGTGGCGGGAGCGTTATCACTATGTGTTGCCGGCCCGTGCGCCGAGCAATCTGCAGGATTTCCACCAGCATTTTGCCGTGGCCAAGGCCTTTCACGTTTCGCCGTTTCTGCCGCGCGACCTCGAATACCGCATGAGCTTCAGCCCCGCCGCGAAAAATCTCGGCGTGCACATGGCCGACTGGCAGGGCGAGGAAAAACTGTTCGACGCGACGCTCAATCTGCAACGCGAAGCCCTCGACCGTCGCAGCCTGCATCGCTACCTGAAACGCTTCCCGTGGATGACCGCGAAAACCGCGTTGGCCATTTACTGGCAAGCGCTGCGGCTGTTGCTTAAACGCGTACCGATCTTTGCTCATCAGGCTGCTGACGGCAGCTTTCAAACCGCCACTGTGCCTCCCAAGGAGCACCGCCATGAAATCCTCTAGCCTGTCGGTCAGTCGGCTCAGCACCAACGGTTTGACCGGTTCGTTGCTGCGCCGTGGCGTATTGCGTCAATTGGGTCAGCTCAAACACGGGCAATTGCTGGTGGTCGAGGATGGCGAACGCTTGACGTTTGGTACGCCGGGCAGTGCCTTGCTTGGGGAAATCCATGTGCTGGATTCGGCCCTGTGGGGCATGGTTGCCAGTAATGGCTCGATCGGCGCGGGCGAGGCGTTTATCCACGGTTACTGGAGTTCGCCGGATCTGACGGCGGTGGTGCGTGTGTTCGTCAGCAACCTTGAGGTGCTCGATGCGATGGAGGGCGGACTGGCCCGCATCAGTCGGCCGTTGGTGCAAGGTCTGCACTGGCTCAATCGCAATACACGCAAGGGTTCGCAGAAGAACATCGCGGCGCATTACGACCTCGGCAACGATCTGTTCGAACAGTTTCTCGACCCGACCATGATGTATTCGGCGGCGCAATTTCTTACTCCCGAAGACACGCTGGAGCAGGCGCAACTGAACAAACTGGAGCGCATCTGCCAGAAGCTCGCGCTCAAGCCCAGCGACCATTTGCTCGAGATTGGCACTGGTTGGGGCAGCATGGCGCTTTACGCCGCACAGAATTACGGTTGCCGCGTCACCACCACGACGCTGTCGAAAGAGCAGTACGCCTTCACCGCCCAACGCATCGAACAACTCGGTTTGCAGGATCAAGTGACGCTACTGCTGGAGGACTACCGCGACCTCACGGGCGAGTACGACAAACTGGTGTCGATCGAGATGATCGAAGCGGTCGGCCATCGCTTCCTGCCGACCTATTTCAAACAGTGCGCGCACTTGCTCAAGAGCAACGGTTTGATGCTGATCCAGGCGATCACCATTCGTGAGCAACGCTACGAGCAGGCCAAACGCGGCGTCGACTTCATTCAGCGCTACATCTTCCCCGGTGGCGCCCTGCCCTGTGTGCAGAAGATGCTCGAAGTGGTCAGCCGCGACACCGACATGAACCTGCTGCACATGGAAGATTTCGGCCTGCATTACGCCAAGACCCTGCGCCTGTGGCACGAGAACTTCCGCCGCGCCCATGGCCGTTTGACCGAGCTGGGTTACGACGATTATTTCCTGCGGCTGTGGGAGTTTTACCTGTGCTACTGCGAAGGTGGTTTCCTCGAACGCACCATCGGCACCGCGCAATTGCTGCTGGCCAAACCCGCGGCGATGACTGCGCCATTGCTTGGCCGCTTCGATGCTTGAGCGCGTCGCCAATGCCGTGTTGTTCCAGATCGGCTGGCTGACCTGTGTAATCGGCGGCAACAGTTTGTGGTTGTTGCTAGCGCTGGCAGTGCTGGTGATTCATCTGCGCTGGATCAGCAGTTGGGCGGCTGAGGGACGTTTGATTCTCAGCGTGGTGATTGTCGGCACGGCGGTGGACAGTGTTTTGCGCGGCGTCGGCGTGTTTGAGTTTCAGGATCAATCGCCGCTGATTCCGTTGTGGCTGATGCTGCTGTGGGCGTTGCTTGCGACCACGTTGCGGCACTGTCTGCAATGGAGTGGTCGGCCCTGGTGGCTAGCGAGTGGATTGGGCGCGGTGGGTGGCGCGTTGTCGTATTACGGCGGTGGACGACTGGCCGGGGTGCAATTTCCCTACGGCGAATTACCGACACTGATTGGCATCGGCCTGCTCTGGGCACTGTTGTTTCCGCTTTTGCACTCTATGGCGCGGCGGTTGGCGGGCTGAGCGTCTGTCAGACCAATCACACGCACCGCGGCGACTGCCTTACACTGCCGCCATGAAAACCATTCCCCACCAGCAAATCACCGAGCCTGCAGTCACCTGCTCGACCTGCGCGGCGTGCTGCTGCCAGCTCGAAGTGATGCTGATCACCGACACCGGCGTGCCTGATCGCTTTATCGATACCGATGAGTGGGGCGGCGAAGTGATGCTGCGTCTGGACGACGGCTGGTGCGCGGCGCTGGATCGCGACACGATGATGTGCACGATCTACGAAAAACGCCCGCTGATCTGCCGCGAATTCGAAATGGGCGCCCCCGAGTGCCTCGAAGAACGCCAAGGCATTACCACTGCGTACCGCTGATCCAAAAAACAAAAGATCGCAGCCTTCGGCAGCTCCTACATGGGATTGTGTTTCACCTGTAGGAGCTGCCGAAGGCTGCGATCTTTTGATCTTGCTTACAACGGCATTGTGTAGTGCAGCGCGTAGCTTTCTACGCCGTCGTTACTGCTGGCCAGGCCGGCGTTGGAATAGTGCGTCGCACGGATCCCGACTTCATGCCCGCCATTGAAACGCAGACCAAAACCGATACGGTCTTCGAACTGGAGCGAGCCGCCAATGTTGTTGGATTCGTACTTGGTGTTGGAGAACGCGGCAACGCCGATCCCCGCTTCAACGTACGGTTTGACCGACTGGCCGGCAAACTCGTAAACAAATACCGGCGAGAACGACAGGCTGTTGTTGCTGGAGGTCTTGTCACCTTCCCAATAGGTATAGGCGCCGCTCCAGTAACCGGTCAGGCGACCGACGTCGCTCTGCAGCCAGCTCTGATCCCAATCAAAATTCATCCCCAGGCGGTAGGTCATGGTCGAATCGCTGGTGGCCCCCACCGCAAATTCAACACCTGCCGCTTGTGCAGTAATGCTTTGCCCCATTAGTGCGGCCGCAATCGCGGCCAAGCAGAATAGTCGCTTCACTTTGAAACTTCCCTTTCCGGAACGATCGTTTGGTTTTCTGGTTAACACAACGCTATAGAAGTCTGCGCCTGAATAGAAGTTCAGACGAATTTCAGCTTATTTCACGTTTTTTTCACAAACCGAAGTTTTGCACATCATTTGCGGTTTGCCCCAGCAACGGCAGGACATTTTTGAAGGACTGCAGATCCGCGCTCGTCCAGAATCTGACCGATCGGTTCGGCCCCTCAGCCAGCAGATCGCGCTCGGCCAGCAGCCGTTGAAGTTGCCGCGCCACAGCGGCGCCGGTGTCGATCAAACTGATATCCGCCGGGATCATCGATTTGAGCATCGGCTTGAGGAAGGGATAGTGCGTGCAACCAAGAATGATCGTGTCGCAACCGTTGGCCAGCAACGGATCGACATAACTTTTCAACAACGCGCGCAATGTGTCGCTGTGCAGGTCACCGCTTTCAATCAGCTCGACCAGTCCGGGACAAGGCTGGGTAATCACCCGCACATCGGTGGCGAAACGATCGAGTAATGCCGCGAACTTGGCACTCTGCAAAGTGCCCGTAGTGGCGAGCACGCCGACCACACCGCTACGGGTCGCAGCCGCCGCCGGTTTCACCGCAGGTTCCATGCCGACAATCGGCCAGTCCGGGTAATCACGACGCAAATCGGCAACCCCGGCGACGGTCGCCGTGTTGCAAGCCAACACCAACGCCTTAGCGCCCTGCTCGCGGAAAAAACCGGCAATCACGCTGCAGCGCTGGCGGATAAATTCCGGGGTTTTCTCGCCATAGGGAATGTGCCCGCAATCGGCGACATAGAGCAGCGATTCGTTGGGCAACAACTGCTGGATTTCTGCCAGTACCGACAGACCGCCGACACCGGAATCGAACACGCCGATCGGCGCTTCACGCATGGCGCGAGCCACAGACACTGCAACCCGGATCACGCTTGACGCGCAGCTCACGGAAACGCGAGCCCAGCGCATCGATCAGCAACAAACGGCCCACCAGCGGCTCGCCGAAACCAACCAGCACTTTCAACGCTTCAAGCGCTTGCAGACTGCCAACCAGACCCACCAACGGCCCGACAACACCCGCTTCGCTGCAGGTCAGTTCGGCTTCGCTGCCGTGGCCGTACAAGCAGTGATAGCACGGGCTCTCATCGCGGCGCGGGTCGAACACCGACAATTGCCCTTCAAGACGAATCGCCGCGCCGCTGACCAGCGGTTTGCGCGCCGCCACACACGCGGCGTTGACCGCCTCGCGCGTAGAAAAATTATCGGAACAGTCGAGCACCAGATCCACCGCTGTCACGGCGGCGGCGAGAGAATCCTCGTCCAGCGCCTGCCGGTGGGCGATCAACTGGATCTCCGGATTGATCGCGCTCAGACGCTTGAGCGCCGAATCGACCTTGCTCATGCCGACGCTGTCGGTGTCATGAATGATCTGGCGTTGCAGGTTGGTCAGATCGACCGTGTCGAAATCCGCCAGATGCAATTCACCGACACCCGCCGCCGCCAGATACAAGGCGACCGGCGCGCCGAGACCACCGAGGCCGACGATCAGCACGCGACTGTCCTTGAGCTTCAACTGGCCATCGATGTCGATGTGTTGCAGCAGAATCTGCCGGCTGTAGCGCAGCAACTCCTGATCATTCAGCACGGCAGGCGTCCCAGACTGATGCGTTGATGGCCGCCCAGATCGGTGCGGCTGTGGACTTCTTCAAAACCGCGCGTCAGCAACAAATCGCGCACGGCTTCGGCTTGATCATAGCCATGTTCGAGCATCAGCCAGCCACCGGCCTCGAGATACTCCGGGGCCTGTTCGACGATCAAGCGCAGATCATCGAGGCCGTCTTCACCGGCGACCAAGGCGCTGGCCGGCTCGAAGCGCACATCGCCTTCGACCAGATGCGGATCGGCCGCCGCAATATACGGCGGGTTGCTGATGATCAACTGAAAACGCTGACCAGCCAGCGAGCTGAACCAATGGCTGCTCAGCACCGTGGCATTGTTCAAATGCAGGCGCTGACGATTGCGTTCGGCCAGTGCCACGGCTTCGAGTACGCGATCCACCGCCGTGACTTTCCACGCCGGACGTTCACTGGCCAGAGCCAAGGCGATCGCGCCGCTGCCAGTGCCGAGGTCGAGCACTTTGGCCGGGGTCGCGGACAGCAATTCCAGCGCCGCTTCTACCAGCAACTCAGTGTCCGGACGCGGGATCAGCGTGTGCGGCGCGACTTCCAGATCGAGTTTCCAGAAACCCTGCTGACCAAGAATGTAGGCCACCGGCTCACCGCCACGGCGACGTTGCAGGTATTCGGCAAAGGTCAGCGCCGCGTCACTCGGCACGATGCGCTCGGGCCAGGTGTGCAGAAAACTGCGCGACTTGCCCAGTGCAGCGGCCAGAAGCAATTCGGCGTCCAGACGCGCAGTGGCCGAGTCCGGCAGTTCGGCGGCGCGCAACAGGCTGGCAATGATGGTCATTTATTCACCTATCGCTGCGAGTTGATCAGCCTGGTATTCGGCCAGCAACGGCTCGATCACCGCATCAACGCCACCGGCGAGAATTTCATCAAGGGAATACAAGGTCAGGTTGACGCGATGGTCGGTAACCCGGCCCTGAGCAAAGTTGTAGGTGCGAATGCGTTCGGAGCGGTCGCCGGAACCGACCAGCAATTTACGCTCGCTGGCGATGGCATTCGCTGCCGCTGCGGTTTGCTGATCGTTGAGTTTCGCCGACAGCCAGGCCATCGCCCGGGCACGGTTCTTGTGCTGGGAACGCTCTTCCTGACACTCGACGACGGTACCGGTCGGAATGTGCGTGATGCGGATCGCCGAGTCGGTGGTGTTGACGTGCTGACCACCGGCCCCGGAGGAGCGGAACGTGTCGACGCGCAAATCCGCCGGGTTGATCTCGATCGCTTCGCGCTCGTCCGGCTCGGGCAACACAGCCACGGTGCACGCGGAGGTGTGGATACGGCCCTGGGATTCGGTGGCGGGTACACGCTGAACGCGGTGCGCGCCGGATTCGAATTTCAGCTTGCCGTAAACATTGTCGCCTTCGATGCGCGCGATGACTTCTTTATAGCCGCCGTGTTCGCCTTCGTTTTCCGAGAGGATCTCCACGCGCCAGCCGCGACGCTCGGCGTAACGCGAGTACATGCGGAACAGGTCGCCGGAGAAGATCGCCGCCTCGTCGCCACCGGTGCCGGCGCGAATTTCGAGGAAGACGTTGCGCCCGTCATTCGGATCCTTCGGCAACAACATGCGTTGCAGGTCGGCTTCCAAAGTGATCAGCGATTCTTTGGCTTCGCGGACTTCTTCCACGGCCATTTCACGCATGTCCGGGTCGTTGTCCTTGAGCAGCGCCTGCGCGCTTTCAAGATCGCTTTGTACGCTGAGGAGCTTTTTATAGCCTTGTACGACCGGCTCGATTTCGGCGTATTCCTTGGAATAGGCGCGGAATTTGCTCTGATCGGCAATGACTTCGCCGTCGCCGAGCAGTGCGGTCAGTTCCTCGAAGCGATCCTGGAGGATGTCCAGCTTATTGTGCAGTGACGCTTTCATTGCGGTTTTTTATCCGAAAAGCTATCCGGTGAGCCCTCGAGGGCAAAGAGTTCCTGGGCCATGGCCAGCGCATCGAGGCGGCCTTCGGCAGAAAGCTTTTTCAGTTGCACGCTGGGCGCATGCAACAGTTTATTGGTCAGGCCACGGGCCAGTTGCCCGAGCACGTCTTCGGCGTTGCCGCCATTGGCCAGCAGACGCAGGGCTTTTTGCAGCTCCTCGTCGCGCAGGCGTTCACTCTGTTGACGATAGGCCTTGAGCACATCAACCGCCGCGAGTTCGCGCAGGCGCACCATGAAATCGTCGGCGCCGACCGAAACCATCTCTTCGGCGGCTTGCGCTGCGCCCTGGCGGCTCTTGAGGTTTTCGGCGACCACTTCGTGGAGATCGTCGACGCTATACAGGTAAACATCGTCCAGTTCGCCGACTTCCGGTTCGATATCCCGGGGAACCGCGATGTCGACCATGAAGATCGGTTTGTGCTTGCGCAGTTTCAATGCGCTCTCGACCGCGCCTTTGCCGAGAATCGGCAACTGACTGGCGGTCGAACTGATGACGATATCGCTGCGCACCAGTTCTGCCGGGATGTCCGACAGCAACACCGCGTGGGCGCCGAACTGTTCGGCGAGCAAACTGGCGCGTTCGAGCGTGCGGTTGGCGACGACGATGCGCTTGACGCCCAGCTCGTGCAAATGGCGGGCGACCAGCGTGATGGTCTCGCCGGCGCCGATCAGCAAAGCCTGGCTGCGTTGCAAATCACTGAAAATCTGTTTGGCCAGACTGACGGCGGCAAATGCCACCGATACCGGGTTTTCGCCGATGGCGGTGTCGGTGCGCACCTGCTTGGCGGCATTGAATGTCGCCTGAAACAATCGCCCCAGCAGCGGGCCGATGGTGCCGGCCTCGCGGGCCACGGCGTAGGCCGATTTCATTTGGCCGAGAATCTGCGGTTCGCCCAACACCAGCGAGTCGAGCCCGGAGGCGACGCGCATCATGTGACGAACTGCCGCATCATCTTCATGCACATAAGCACTCGCGCGCAGCTCATCGAGGCTTAAATGATGGTAATCAGCCAGCCAGCGCAAGACGACATCGGCAGAAAGCTGATCCTGTTCTATATAAAGCTCACTGCGATTGCAGGTGGAGAGGATCGCGGCTTCGCGGCTGTCAGTCAGTCGGCAAAGCTGCTGCAAGGCCTCCACCAGTTGCTCAGGCGTAAAAGCCACGCGCTCGCGGACGTCTACTGAAGCAGTCTTGTGGTTGATACCGAGTGCAAGGAAGGCCATTCAAAGTCGCTGGTGGTGACGTGAAGCCGGCAATTGTCCTACTTCGTCAGATTCAGAACAACTACCGCTGACTATTGTCCCAATGGTCAGTCCCTATAATGGGCACAATTTGGCTCCTTGCAGGAGCTGCCGCAGGCTGCGATCTTTTGATTGATCGTTCCCACGCTCGGCGTGGGAATGCAGCCCGGGACGCTCCGCGTCTCAAACAACGTCAAAAGATCGCAGCCTGCGGCAGCTCCTACAGGGCGATAAGCCGTAAATTGCCTGAGCGGTTATGTTTGGCCGAAGGCTTGTGTCATGATGATCCGACCGCAGGTTAGTCGTCCTCTTCCTATATGAATAGATCTTCCGCGTTGCTCCTCGCTTTTGTCTTCCTCAGCGGCTGCCAGGCCTTGGCACCCGTGTCGCCGGACGGTACGCCGCCGGTCGAAGACACCACGCCCGCGCCTGAAAAGCCCAAGGTTTACAGCTCGTTCAGCGAGGAAACCGTCTTCAGCCTGTTGAGCGCCGAACTCGCCGGCCAGCGCAATCGCTTCGATATTGCGCTGGATAACTACGTGACCCAGGCGATCAATACGCAAGATCCGGGCGTTTCCGAGCGTGCGTTCCGCATCGCCGAATATCTGGGCGCCGATCAACCGGCCCTCGATACCGCGCTGATCTGGGCGAAAAACGCTCCGGAAGACCTCGAAGCGCAACGCGCCGCCGCCGTGCAACTGGCGCGCGCCGGGCGTTACGACGACTCGATGGTCTATATGGAGAAAGTCCTGCAGGGCAAGGGCGACACCCATTTCGACTTCCTCGCCCTGTCGGCGGCTGACACTGATCAAGAAACCCGCAACGGTCTGATGAAAAGTTTTGACCGTTTATTGCAGCGCCACCCAAACAACAGTCAGCTGATTTTCGGCAAAGCCCTGCTGTTGCAACAAGACGGCGACAATAAAGCGGCCCTGACCCTGCTCGAAGACCATCCGCCGGAAGAAGGCGAAATCGCCCCGATTCTGTTGCGCGCACGCTTGCTGCAAGTGATGAACCGTGGCGACGAAGCGCTGCCGCTGCTGCGAAAAAACATCAAGAAATACCCGGACGACAAACGCCTGCGCCTGACTTACGCGCGCATGCTGGTCGAGCAAGACCGGATGGACGACGCCAAAGTCGAATTCTCCAGCCTCGTTCAGCAATACCCGGAAGACGACGAACTGCGTTACTCGCTGGCGCTGGTGTGCCTCGAAGCCAAGGCCTGGGACGAGGCCAAGGGTTACCTGGAAGACCTGATCGCCCGCGAAAGCCACGTCGATTCAGCCCACCTGAACCTCGGTCGCATCGCCGAAGAGCGTAACGATCCGCAAGGCGCGCTGATCGAGTACGCCCAGGTCGGCCCGGGCAACGACTATCTGCCGGCGCAGTTGCGTCAGGCCGATATTCTGATGAACAACGGCAAAACCGCTGAAGCGCAAAGCAAACTGGCGGCGCAGCGTGACGAAGAACCGGATTACGCGATCCAGTTGTACCTGATTGAAGCGGAAACCCTGTCGGCCAATAAACAGGACGACAAGGCCTGGAAAGTCTTGCAGCAAGCGTTGCTGCAATACCCGGACGACCTGAATCTGCTCTACACCCGGGCGATGCTCGCGGAAAAACGCAATGATCTCGGGCAGATGGAAAAAGACCTGCGCCTGATCATCAAGCGTGATCCGGACAACGCGATGGCGCTGAATGCGCTGGGTTACACCCTCTCCGACCGCACGACTCGCTACGCTGAAGCGAAGACGCTGATCGAGCAGGCGCACCAGATCAATCCGGAAGACCCGGCCGTACTCGACAGCCTCGGCTGGGTGAATTACCGCTTGGGCAATCTGGACGACGCCGAGAAATATCTGCGTCAGGCGCTGGAGCGTTTCCCGGATCACGAAGTCGCCGCGCATCTGGGCGAAGTGTTGTGGGCCAAGGGCAACCAGCGTGAAGCCAAACAAATCTGGGGCAAATTCCTCAAGGATCAGCCCGACAGCACCATTCTGCGCAGCACCATCAAGCGCCTGACCGGATCCGAGACTCTTTAACTCATGTTTTTGCGCCACGTTATTGTTTTCAGCTTCATCGCCCTCCTCGCTGGTTGTTCGGGTTTTGGTACTCGCGAATCGGTCGAGGGCCACGGCAGCCCGGCTCAATGGGCGGCGAACAAACAGCAACTGACCGGCCTCGATGGCTGGCAGATCGACGGCAAGATCGGCATCCGCGCACCGAAAGATTCCGGTAGCGGCACGTTGTTCTGGCTGCAACGACAGGATTACTACGACATTCGTCTGTCCGGCCCGTTGGGTCGTGGCGCTGCACGCCTGACCGGACGCCCGGGCAAGGTGTCGCTGGAAGTCGCCAATCAGGGTCGCTACGAATCGCAATCGCCGGAAGCCCTGCTCGAAGAGCAACTGGGCTGGAAGTTGCCGGTGTCGAATCTGGCCTGGTGGGTGCGTGGCCTGCCGGCTCCGGACACTAAAAGTCGCCTGAATCTGGACGCCGACAGCCGTCTGGCCAGCCTGGAACAGGACGGCTGGAAAGTTGAGTACACCGCGTACACCGAACAAAACGGTTACTGGTTGCCCGAGCGCATCAAGCTGCACGGCACCGACCTCGACGTCACGCTGGTGATCAAGACCTGGCAACCGCGCAAGTTGGGGCAATAACGCATGACCGCTGCACGTCTGACCCTGCCCTCGCCGGCCAAACTCAATCTGATGCTGCACATCCTTGGTCGCCGTGAAGACGGTTATCACGAGTTGCAGACGCTGTTTCAGTTTGTCGACTACGGCGATGAAATCACTTTTGCCGTGCGCGATGACGGCGTGATTCAGTTGCACACCGAATTTGCCGGCGTGCCGCATGACAGCAATCTGATCGTGCGCGCAGCCAAAATGCTTCAGCAACAATCGGGTTGTACGCTGGGTATCGACATCTGGATCGACAAAATTCTGCCCATGGGCGGCGGCATCGGTGGCGGCAGCTCAAACGCAGCGACCACCTTGCTCGGTCTGAATCACTTGTGGCAGCTGGGCTGGGATGAAGATCGCCTGGCGGCACTGGGTCTGACGCTTGGCGCCGACGTGCCGGTTTTCGTCCGTGGTCACGCGGCTTTTGCCGAGGGCGTGGGCGAGAAACTCACCCCGGTCGATCCCGAAGAACCGTGGTATCTGGTGCTCGTACCGCAAGTCTCTGTAAGTACGGCAGAAATTTTTTCCGATCCTTTGTTGACACGTAACACGCCGCCCATTAAAGTGCGCCCCGTTCCCGAGGGAAACAGTCGAAATGACTGCTTGCCGGTGGTTGCAAGGCGTTATCCAGAGGTACATAACGCATTGGATTTGTTAGGTAAATTTACCGAAGCAAAGCTCACCGGAACTGGAAGTTGTGTGTTTGGGGGCTTCCCAAGCAAAGCTGAAGCTGATAAAGTCTCGGCCCTTCTGACAGAGACCCTTACAGGGTTTGTAGCGAAAGGAAGCAACGTTTCGATGTTGCATCGCAAGCTGCAAAGTCTGCTCTAAAGGAACCAAGTGCACGGCACTTGATGCAACAGATACAGGGGCGTCGCCAAGCGGTAAGGCAGCAGGTTTTGATCCTGCCATGCGTTGGTTCGAATCCAGCCGCCCCTGCCATTTTCTATACTCATCCAGGTTACCCTCAGCCTCTAGGTACTGCGCGTGTCCAAGATGATGGTCTTTACGGGGAACGCTAACCCCGATCTGGCTCGGCGTGTTGTACGTCAGCTGCATATCCCTCTCGGTGACATCTCTGTCGGTAAGTTTTCCGACGGCGAAATTACAGCCGAGATCAATGAAAACGTTCGCGGTAAAGACGTTTTCATTATTCAGCCGACTTGCGCTCCGACCAACGATAACCTGATGGAACTGGTAGTGATGGCTGACGCCTTCCGCCGCTCCTCGGCTACTCGTATCACTGCTGTTATTCCTTATTTTGGTTATGCCCGTCAGGATCGCCGTCCGCGTTCCGCACGTGTGGCTATCAGCGCGAAAGTCGTTGCTGACATGCTTACCGTAGTCGGCATCGACCGTGTTCTCACGGTTGATCTGCATGCTGACCAGATTCAGGGTTTCTTCGATATTCCGGTAGATAACATCTACGGCTCCCCGGTTCTGGTGGATGACATTGAAGATCAGCGCTTCGAAAACCTGATGATTGTGTCCCCGGACATTGGTGGCGTCGTGCGTGCACGTGCTGTTGCCAAATCCCTGGGCGTGGATCTCGGGATCATCGACAAACGCCGTGAGAAAGCCAATCACTCTGAAGTGATGCATATCATCGGTGATGTCGAAGGGCGTACCTGTATTCTGGTCGATGACATGGTCGATACCGCCGGCACTCTGTGCCACGCGGCCAAGGCCCTGAAAGAGCATGGCGCAGCCAAGGTCTTTGCCTACTGCACACACCCTGTGCTGTCGGGTCGGGCCATCGAGAATATCGAAAATTCCGTGCTGGACGAGCTGGTGGTGACTAACACCATCCCGCTGTCCGCTGCAGCACAAGCCTGTGCACGTATCCGTCAACTGGATATCGCACCGGTTGTTGCCGAAGCGGTTCGCCGCATCAGCAATGAAGAATCGATCAGCGCGATGTTCCGTTAAGGGCCCTGCCCTTCTCGAAATGTCTCGTTGACGAAAAGCGCCCCGCCCCGGCATTCCTGCCGGGGCGGGGCTTTTTTGCCCATACCGTGTTTGGCGCTGGTCGCAAACGTCAACCCGGTCATGGCTATATTGGAGATACACAATGAACGATTTTACTCTGAATGCTGAACTGCGTTCCGACCTGGGGAAAGGTGCGAGCCGCCGCCTGCGTCGTCTCGCCGCTCTGGTTCCAGCTGTTGTTTACGGTGGCGAAAAAGCCCCTGAATCCATCAGCATGCTGGCCAAAGAAGTTGCCAAACTGCTCGAAAACGATGCTGCCTACAGCCACGTTATCGAACTGAACGTTGGCGGCAAAAAGCAGAACGTCATCATCAAGGCTCTGCAACGTCACCCGTCCAAGGGTCACGTTCTGCACGCTGACTTCGTACGCGTCGTAGCTGGCCAGAAACTGACCGCTATCGTGCCTGTGCACTTTGTTGGTGAAGAAGCTCCGACCAAGAAAGGCGGCGAGATCTCGCACGTCCTGAACGAAATCGAAGTTTCCTGCCTGCCGAAAGATCTGCCTGAGTTCATCGAAGTCGACCTGTCGGCTCTGGAAATCGGCGCAATCGTTCACCTGTCCGACCTCAAAGCCCCTAAAGGCGTTGAGTTCGTTGCACTGGCTCACGGCGACGACAAAGCTGTTGCAAACGTACACGCTCCACGCGTTGCTCCAGAAGCTGAAGAAGGCGCAGCAGAGTAATTCACTCTGTCATGCCTGAGTGAGCAAGTAACATCGCGGACTGGAACGTAGCGAGAAAGCGGGCGAGAACGCGGAGTTTACATCCATGGTAAATGAGCATTTTTCGTCCACTTTCGCCGCTTTCCCTGATCGCGGCGATGTTACTCACCACTCAAAGGAAGGGCCCCTATCGTGACTGCCATCAAACTGATCGTTGGCCTGGGAAATCCAGGCGCCGAATACGACCAGACCCGGCATAACGCAGGGGCCCTTTTTGTTGAGCGCATCGCCCACGCACAGAATGTGAATCTTGTGGCCGATCGCAAATATTTCGGCCTGACCGGGCGCTATTCGCATCAGGGTCAGGATGTTCGTCTGCTGATTCCCACCACCTACATGAACCGCAGCGGCCAGGCCGTGGCGGCACTCGCCGGTTTCTTCCGCATCAAGCCTGAAGAAATCCTCGTGGCGCATGACGAACTCGACTTGCCTCCGGGCGTTGCCAAGCTCAAGCAGGGCGGCGGCCATGGCGGTCACAACGGGTTGCGCGACATCATTGCGCAACTGGGCAATCAGAATACGTTCTACCGCCTGCGGCTTGGCATTGGCCACCCGGGCGTCGCCAGTATGGTTTCAAATTTCGTCCTGGGTCGTGCGCCACGCGCCGAACAGGAAAAACTCGATGCCAGCATCGACTTTGCCCTCGGCGTGCTGCCGGATATCCTCGCCGGTGAATGGAACCGTGCGATGAAAAACCTGCACAGCCAGAAGGCCTGACTCTACTCCGAGGGGAAACACCATGGGATTCAATTGCGGCATCGTCGGCCTGCCTAACGTCGGCAAGTCCACCCTGTTCAACGCCCTGACCAAATCCGGTATCGCGGCCGAAAACTTCCCCTTCTGCACCATCGAGCCGAACAGCGGCATCGTGCCGATGCCGGATCCGCGTCTGGACGCTCTGGCGGCCATCGTCAATCCAAAGCGCATCCTGCCGACCACCATGGAATTCGTCGACATCGCAGGCCTGGTTGCCGGCGCCTCGAAAGGTGAAGGCCTGGGCAACAAGTTCCTCGCCAACATCCGCGAGACCGACGCGATCGCTCACGTCGTGCGCTGCTTCGAAGACGAGAACGTGATCCACGTTTCCAACAGCGTTGACCCGAAGCGCGACATCGAAATCATCGACCTGGAACTGATCTTCGCCGACCTCGACAGCTGCGAGAAGCAACTGCAGAAAGTCGCGCGTAACGCCAAGGGTGGTGACAAGGACGCCGTGGTTCAGAAAGGCCTGCTTGAGCAACTGATCGCGCACTTCACCGAAGCCAAGCCTGCGCGCAGCCTGATGAAGAACATGAACGCTGACGAAAAGGCAGTGATCAAGGGCTTCCACCTGCTGACCACCAAACCGGTCATGTACATCGCCAACGTCGCTGAAGACGGTTTCGAGAACAACCCGCACCTCGACGTGGTTCGCGCCATCGCCGAAGAAGAAGGCGCCATGGTCGTTCCGGTCTGCAACAAGATCGAAGCGGAAATCGCCGAGCTCGATGACGGCGAAGAGAAGGACATGTTCCTCGAGGCCCTGGGCCTGGAAGAGCCTGGCCTGAACCGCGTGATCCGCGCTGGCTACGAAATGCTGCACCTGCAGACCTACTTCACCGCCGGTGTCGAAGAAGTCCGCGCCTGGACCGTCAAAGTCGGTGCGACCGCACCTCAGGCTGCCGGCGTGATCCACACCGACTTCGAGAAAGGCTTCATCCGCGCCGAAGTCATCGCCTACAACGACTTCATCCAGTACAAGGGCGAAGCCGGCACCAAAGAAGCCGGTAAATGGCGTCTGGAAGGCAAGGATTACATCGTCAAAGACGGCGACGTGATGCACTTCCGCTTTAACGTGTAAGCGTTACGCCCAAGAAAAAGCCGCGTTTGATACGCGGCTTTTTTGTGCCTGAGATTTATCGTTGTACGCAATTCCCCTGTGGGAGCGGGCTTGCTCGCGAAGGCGTCGTGTCAGCCAGTACATGTGTAGCTGATACCCAGCATTCGCGAGCAAGCCCGCTCCCACAGTTGGATTTGTGTGGGATCAGGCCTTTTTGGTACGCGGCAAGAAGATCGCCAACACGCCAAACAGCGGCAGGAACGAGCACAGGTAATACACGTACTCAATCCCGTGAATATCCGCCAGATGCCCGAGCAGCGCCGCGCCTATCCCGCCGAAACCAAACATCAAACCGAAGAACACCCCGGCAATCATCCCGACGTTGCCCGGCACCAGTTCCTGCGCGTACACCACAATCGCCGAGAACGCCGAGGCCAGAATGAAGCCGATCACCACGCTCAGGACAGTCGTCCAGAACAGATCAACGTGGGGCATCAGCAGCGTGAACGGTGCCACGCCGAGGATCGAGAACCAGATCACCGCCTTACGGCCGATCTTGTCGCCAATCGGCCCGCCGAAGAAGGTGCCCGCCGCTACCGCACCGAGAAACAGGAACAGGTGCAACTGCGAACTCGCCACCGACAGGTCAAACTTCTCGATCAAGTAGAAGGTGAAGTAGCTGGTGAGGCTGGCCATGTAGAAATACTTGGAGAACACCAACAGCCCCAATACCACCAGCGCACTGGTCACCCGGCCCTTCGACAGTCCGTGAGTCGCGGCCTGACCTGCCTTGAGTTTGAACAGGTTCAAGTGGTGCGCGTACCAGCGGCTGATGCGGTACAGAACGAACAGCGCAAACACCGCGAACAAACCGAACCACGCGACGTTGGCCTGACCGAACGGAATGATGATCGCCGCCGCCAGCAATGGGCCAAATGCGGAACCGGCGTTACCACCGACCTGAAAGGTCGATTGCGCCAGACCAAAGCGTCCACCGGAAGCCAGCCGCGCAATCCGCGAGGCCTCGGGGTGGAACGTCGAGGAACCGATACCGATTAGCGCCGCCGCCAGCAGTATCAACGGAAAACTGCCGACCATCGACATCATCACGATGCCGATCAATGTGCAGATCGAACCGGCCGGCAACAGCCACGGTTTCGGATGCCGATCGGTGTGATAACCGACCCACGGCTGCAACAGCGACGCGGTCAGTTGGAAGGTCAGCGTGATCAGGCCGACCTGGGTAAAGGTCAGGCCGTAATTGGCCTTGAGCATCGGGTAGATCGACGGCAAGACCGACTGGATCAGGTCGTTGATCAGATGCGCCAGCGCCACCGCGCCGATAATTCGCATCACCAATGGACTGCTTTGGGGGGCAGCGGGCGCCGAGGCAGCGGCGGTCTGAACGTTGCTGATAGCCATGGAAGTTTCCGGACAGCAGATGGGTGCACGCAGGCAGGTGCGTCAATGTGCCATTTTTCAGTGCGTCAGCGCCATCCCCTTAGCCAGCTAACTAACCACCCTGACCTGAATCACCCAATCGTGTAGGAGCGCCGAAGGCTGCGATCTTTTGATCTTTTAAAAAACAACATCAAAAGATCGCAGCCTTCGGCAGCTCCTACAGGGGACGGGATTTAGGTGATAGCGCAACGCCATGGTCTGAATCTTGCCTTGCTACTGCCCCTGAACGCGGTCGCCTTACAAAGGTGATCGACAATGGGAAGTTTCGCTACAGAACCTGCCTACAGAGCGGGTGAGAGTGAACTTTCGAGGCCTTTTAGCAGGGCACAACATCAACGTCGAACGACCGCGATGCACGCCGATGGTGCGTGGTGTCCAGAGGAGTCATGGGGCATGCAGGCTTTCCTTTCACCGGGGATCAAATTGCTGGGGCGGTTTGGCTTCGCGGGTAAATTCCAGTTGTTGTTTCTGCTGTTCATTTTGCCGTTGGCCGGCAGCCTGTTGATGATCGGCCAGGACTATCGCGACAAGCTCAATCTGATTGCCGGCGAACGTGCCGGCGTGCGCCAGTTGCTCGCGCTGGATGCGCTGGACAACCTGCTCGCCGCCCAACGCGACCGCGCCGCCCGTTGGCGCGCCACCGAAACCAATCGCCAGCCGACACCGGCCACCCTCGCCGCCATGGGCGCGTTCGACGCGGTGCAACCGGCGGTTGTGCAAGCCACCACGGATCTGGGCAATGCCCTGAAAAACGAAGGCGCGGAAGGTGAAACACTCAGCCGCTATCAAACGCTGCAAACCGCACTCAATGGACTGGATTCAAAAAGCCTCAGCGGCGTCGGTTGGTGGCCGGACGGTTATGACCGTTTCACCAACGCCCTGAGCGCCCTGCAAGCGTTGCGCGAGCAGATCGTCATGGACAACCGCCTGACCCTCGCGCCATGGCTGGAAACCTACCTGCTGACGCAAATCTCCACGCAACACGCGCCGGACTTGATTGAACGCGTCGGTCGCCTCGCTGCCGTCGGCCAGGCCTCAGTAGTTTCGGGCCAGTTCACCCTGCAAAGCCGTTTGCAGTTGCGCGATCTGCGCAGCCGTATCGGTGATGCTCGCGAGCAATTGGTGAAAACCGCCACGCTGCTGGAAGCACGCCTGCCGAAAGATCAGCAGAGCTGGGCCAACCAATACCACGAGAGCCTCAAACACCTCGACAGCGGCCTGAAGGTGCTGGACGACGGCGTGTTTGGCGGCAGCATCAATCTCAAACCGGAAGACTTTGAACGCAGCCTCGACGCCTTGTTAAGCGACCTCGCCGCCCTGCGCCAGCAATCGTTGGTCTCGCTGGATCAACGACTCGATGCCTACCACGGTTCAGCGATCCGTCAGTTCATCATCGTCGCCGCCGTGTTCGGTTGCCTGCTACTGGCCGCGCTGTACCTGTTCATCTGCCTGCAAGCTTCGATTCGTCGCAGCGCCAGCGGCATTACCTTGCTCGCGGAAGCCCTGCGCGACGGCAACCTCAGCCTGCAAGTGCCGGTGGAGGGTCGCGATGAACTGGCGGCGATCAGCACCGCGCTCAACGTCGCGGTGGTGCAACTGCGCAGCAGTATGCTCGGAGTCGATCACGAGACCTCGCAATTGAGCGACGCGGTGCGCAGCCTCAACGATCACTCCAGCGGTGCCCTCGGCGAAGTCGAAGCGCAGCAGTTGCAGATCAGCCAGATCGCCACTGCGGCCACGCAATTGGCCGCGACCTCGCAAGGCGTGGCGCAGAGTTGCGAACAGGCTTCCGGCAGCGCTCAGCACACCCAACGCATCGCTGCCGACAGCAGCCGCGACAGTCAGCGCACCACCGCGAGTATTCAACAGCTCAATCAGCGTTTGAACGACACCGCAGCGGCGCTCGGTCGGGTCAGCGAGCAAGGCCAGCAGATTCAATTGGTGGTCGACACCATTCGCGGGGTGGCCGAACAGACCAACCTGTTGGCGCTCAATGCGGCGATTGAAGCCGCGCGCGCCGGTGAACAGGGTCGCGGTTTTGCCGTCGTGGCGGACGAGGTGCGCAGCCTGTCGCAACGCACGCAATCATCCACCGCGCAGATCGCCGGAACGGTCGACAGCCTGCGCGCAACGGTCAACGAAGCCGTGAGTTTGATGGAAGCTGCCTGCGGCCAGGCGCAAACCGATGCCGAGTCAGTCACCGGGCTTGGCGAACGGTTGGGCGAAATCGCCAGTGCCGTGCAAAGTGTCACCGACACCCTCGCGCAAATCGCCACGGCGGTGGAGGAACAGGCGTGCACCGCCGATGAAGTCAGCGGCAATATCCAGCAGGTCGATCAAGCTGCGGTGCGTTTGCTCGAAGGCGCGCGAGCGGTGAACCTCGCGGCAGACACCCTACGCCTCGGCAGCCAGGCACTGAGCGAGAACACGGCGCGCTTTCGTCTCAACTGATCACCGCTTGCGGGAAGTCCTTTTCCAGCTCGGTTTTCAGCCAGTGGATAAACCACACGGCGTCCGCCGAGAGTTCGGCGGACGCGGTCAGCACCCGGTAACTTTCCAGCTTCACCTCATCATCAATCGCGCGTACCAGTTTGCCGCTGGCCAGTTCATGGCGCACCAGCACTTCGTTGGCCAGCGCAATGCCCTGCCCGCTTTCGGCCACTGACAAGGCGTGATCGTTGTTGACGTACAGCAGGTCGGATTTGAGGTGGATATCGAGGTCATGGGCGGCGAACCACAGGTTCCACCACTCACCGTCATCGACGTGAATCAGCTCGTGCTTGATCAGATCTCTCGGGCTGTCGATAGGATCGATGCTCGCCAGATACTCCGGCGTGCAAATCGGAAACACCCGAGGGCAAATCAGCGCTTCCCGCGAATCGGCGTACTCCCCGTCGAGGCCGTAGACGATGCCCAGATCGGCACTCTTGCCGTCCACTTCGGTGAAGGTCGAGTTGGGTTCGATGGCGAATTTCAGCCCTGGCCGCAGGTGCCGCATTGCTTCGATCCGTGGCATCAACCAGCGCTTGGCGAACCCCGGCACCACCATGATCCGCAGCCAGCGTTCGGCGTCTTTGGGCTGCGCTTCCTTGCCGGCCTCGATGATCAACTGCAACGCGGCGCTGATCTTGCGGTGGTATTTCTCGCCCGCCGGGGTCAGGTTGACCCCGCGCGAGGTGCGTTCGAACAATTGAATGCCCAACCAGTCTTCGAGCAATTTCACGTGCCGGCCTATCGCAGGCTGGGTCACGTGCAGCGCTTTCGAGGCTTCGACGTAGCTGCCCAAACGCGCGGCGGCATCAAACGCACGCACCGCATTCAGCGGCGGCAATCGGTGGTCGGGCATGATTCCTGGCACCTTTGGCTATTAAATTAACTAACAGCTGCCATGTTTAAATTGAAGTGTCGCCCCGCGCAACCCCTGGCTGATAATCGAGCCACAGCAGAACAAAAAAACAGCTGGTTATTACACCCGAACGCAATCTCGATCCTGCCCAAAAAAATAATATCCATGGCCCGACGGCAATGCTTTTTGAGAGCAAGTCGCAGGCGATGGGGGAATCGGAGGTAACGCATGAATGCCCTGCATTCGCTGCAAACACTGGCGGTCTCAATCCGCTCGGTGCGCAAGGTATACGGTGATCCGCACACCGGTCCAGTGGCGCTGAAAAGCATTGATCTGGATATCCGCGACAACGAATTCTTCACCCTTCTCGGCCCGTCCGGCTGTGGCAAAACCACGCTGCTGCGGATGATCGCCGGTTTCGAATTTCCCACCGAAGGCGAGATTCTTCTCTACGGCGAAAACATCGCCGATCGTCCACCCTTCGAGCGGCCGGTCAACACGGTGTTTCAGCATTACGCGCTGTTCCCGCACATGACCATCGCTGAAAACCTGGCCTTCGGCCTCGAATCGCACCCGATGGGTAAAGTCCTCACCAAGGCGCAAATCAGCGAACGTGTCCGCGAGATGCTCGCGCTGGTGCAGATGGAGCGCTTCGCCAATCGCAAACCGGCGCAACTGTCTGGCGGCCAGCAACAACGTGTCGCCCTCGCTCGTGCTTTAGCGCCGCATCCAAAAGTGTTGCTGCTTGATGAGCCGCTCTCGGCACTCGATCTCAAGCTGCGTCAGGCCATGCGCGAAGAGCTGAAAACCATTCAGGCGAAAACCGGCATCACCTTCATCTTCGTCACCCACGACCAGGAAGAAGCACTGACCATGTCCGACCGCATCGCCGTGCTCTCTGAAGGTGAAGTGCAGCAGGTCGGGCGGCCGGAAGAGATTTACGAACGTCCGCGCAATCGCTTCGTCGCTGACTTCATCGGCGAAACCAATTTCATCGAAGGCACCGTGACTCGTGTGGAAGACGGTCAGGCGTGGTTCGCCGGGCCGGCCGGTCATCCGCTGCCGGCGCAAGCGTGCGATGACGTGCAGGTTGGCGCCAGCGTAACGCTGTCGGTTCGCCCCGAGCGCCTGCATCTGGTGCCGGCCACTACCGAGGCTGCCTTGCCGTGCCGGATCGACGCGCAGATCTACCTCGGCACCGACCTGCAATATCAGGTCAGCCTCAGCGACGGTTCGCGTCTCACCGTGCGCACGCCCAATTGCGTCGACCAGAGCCTGCGTTTCGCCGTCGGCTCCCAGGCCGGTCTGCTGTTTGACCGTGGTAGCGCCAGCGTCCTGCACGATTGAGCCGGAGAAATTGCCATGCACGCCTTACCGATTGCCAACACGCTGGAACGTCGCAAGGCCTTCCAGAGTTTTCTCGGTGTCAGCCCGGCGCTGACCGCCATCTGCCTGTTTCTGGTGGTGCCGATTCTGATTGTCATCGGCTATTCGCTGATGGAAGCCAACCCCTACGGCGGGGTCAATAAAGTCTTCAGCAGTGAGGCTTACACCTCGTTGCTGTTCGAGCGGCAAATGGATGACAGCCTGGCGTTTACCGACTCCTATCTGCTCATCGCCCTGCGCTCGATCGGCATTGCCGGGCTGACCACGATCATCACCCTGCTGATCGGTTTTCCGGTCGCCGTGTGGCTGGCGATGCAGCCGGCGCATCGGCGCGGCTTGCTGATTTTTCTGATCACCGTGCCGTTCTGGGCCAACCTGCTGATCCGTACCTACGCGTGGATTTTGCTGCTGCGTAATACCGGCGTAATCAACAACAGCCTGATGGGCATGGGCGTGATCCATGAACCATTGCAGTTGTTGTACACCGACGGCGCGGTGCTGCTGGGGCTGGTTTACACCTACGCGCCGTTCGTGGTTTTGCCGATCTACGCGACGCTGGAAAAAATGGACATTCGCCTGCTCGAAGCTGCGCAGGATCTCTACGCCGGCCGCGTGCGCACCTTACGCAAAGTGGTGCTGCCGATCGCCAAACCGGGGATTCTCGCCGGCGCCATCCTCACCTTCGTACCGTGCCTGGGCGCGATGATTGCCCCGGAACTGCTCGGCGGCGGCACGCGAATGATGCTCGGCAACCTGATCTTCCGCCAGTTCAGTGACTCGCGTAACTGGCCATTCGGCGCGGCGCTGTCGCTGGTGCTGATGGCCGCAGTGATGTTGGTGCTGACCGTGTATGCCCTGCGCGCCGAGCGTCAGCGCATCGCCAAAGGAGGTGCGTGATGCTCGCTTTATTCAAACGCAAAGGGCTGGGCGTGCAGGACTTTCCCGGGTTCGGCGGCTTCAGTTTTCTGTTCTATCTGTACCTCTATGCGCCGATCGTGGTGCTGGTGGTGTTCTCGTTCAACGCCAATCAGTCGGCGACGGTGTGGACCGGTTTCAGCCTCGACTGGTACCGCGCCGCGTTCGCCAATCAGGCCTTGCGCCAGGCCGCCAGCAACAGTTTGTTGATCGCGGTGTGCGCCAGCATGATCGCCACGGCGATTGCCACCCTCGCCGCGCTCGGTACCTCGCGCGGGGCCAAGTTCAAGGGCCTGCAACTGTCGATGGGCGCGATCATGTTGCCGCTGGTGTTGCCAGAAATCGTCGTCGGCGTGGCAACGCTGGCGCTGTTCTCGACCATCGGCCTGTCGCTGGGTTACGGCAACCTGATCATCGCGCACACGGTGTTCTGCATCCCTTTCGCCTACCTGCCGATTCGTGCACGTCTGAACGATATGGATCTGTCGCTGGAGCAAGCCTCGGCCGATCTCTACGCCGGCCCGTGGCGCACCTTTCGCAAGGTCACGCTGCCGCTGCTGATGCCGGGGATTTTCTCCGGATTGATGCTGGCCTTCATCGTCTCGCTGGATAACTTCGTGATCTCGATGATGGTCTCGCAGGCCGGCACCACCACCCTGCCGATCTTCATCTTCGGCCTGCTGCGCATGGGTGTGACACCCGACGTCAACGCCGTCTCGACGCTGATCCTTGGCGTCTCGGTGCTGTTCGTCAGCCTCTCTTACCTGTTGGGCAAAAAGAACGCCTGAACCTTCTACGACCTGTGGGGAAATAGCATGAGCAAGTGGATAAAAAGCGTTGGCACTTCGTTGTTTCTGACTGTGCCGCTGGCGATGACGGGCAGTGTTCAGGCCGCCGAGAAACTCAACGTGGTGAGCTGGAGCGGCTACTTTTCGCCGGAGATTCTCGCCAAGTTCCAGAAGCAGACCGGCATCGAAGTCACCGTCGATTCCTATGACTCAAACGAGACGCTGCTGGCGAAACTGAAACAGGGCGGCGCCGGTTATGACGTGGCGATTCCGTCGCATCAATTCGTGCCGATCCTGATTCAGGAAAAACTCCTGGAGCGCTTCGACCCGGTCAAAGAAGCGTATTACGCCAACGTCGCCGACAATCTGAAAAAACCAAGCTGGGATCCCGAGGGCGCGTATTCGGTGCCGTTCATTTGGGGCACCACCAGCGTCGTGCTCGACACCGCGCGCTACAGCGGCCCGGCCGACAGCTACAAAGTCTTGTATGAGCCGCCGGCCGAGCTGCAAGGCCGGATCAACATGTTCGACGCGGTCAGCGACGCGGTGGACATGGCCAGCCTCTACCTCGACATCCCGTTGTGCACCGAAGATCCGAAGCAGATGCAGCAGATTCTGACGCTGCTCAAGGCGCAGAAACCGTACGTGAAAACCTACAGCTCGAAGGCCGGTTCGATCCGCGAAAACCTCGCTTCGGGTGAAATCGACATGTCGATGTTCTGGGGCGGCTCGTCGATGCGCGCCCGCGAAATGAAACCGACGCTGAAATATCTGTACCCGAAAGAAGGCGTGCTGGCGTGGGTCGACAACATGGTCATTCCGACCGGCAGCAAGAATCCAGCGAATGCCAAGGCGTTCATTGCGTTCCTCAGCCAGCCTGAAAATGCGGCGATGACACAGAACTTCCTCAAGCATCAGAGCCCGATCAAAGGCGTCGAACCGTTCCTCGATGCCTCGCTCAAGGACGCGCCCGAGCTGCACATTCCGCAAGGCACCAAAGTGGTGTTCAGCAAGACCTGCGGCGAAGGCTCGATCCGTCTGGCCGACCGTCTCTGGACCAACCTGATGCGTTGATCCCTGCCGCCCCGGCGCGAGGCCGGGGCGTTTTTCCAGTCGTCTTGAAGGCTGCTTGCAATGAATTCTAATAACATCAGCGAACTGGTCCTGTTGCAGGCCCATGAGCTCGCCGAGCGCATTCGCCTGCGCCAGGTTTCCTGCCGCGAAGTGATGCAGACCTATCTCGCGCACATCGAACGCTTCAACCCCAAAGTCAATGCGTTGATCAGCCTGCAAGCGCCTGAAGATCTGCTGGCTCAGGCCGATCAGCGCGACGCTGAACTGCTGCGCGGCGAATACCATGGCTGGATGCACGGCCTGCCGCACGCGATCAAGGATCTGTCGCTGACCCGTGGCATTCGCACCACCATGGGTTCGCCGCTGTACAAGGATTTCGTGCCCGAGCGCGACGGCATCATGGTCGAGCGGATCAAGAACGCCGGCGCGATCATCATCGGCAAGACCAACACACCGGAATTCGGCCTCGGCTCGCAAAGCTACAACCCATTGTTCGGCGCCACCGGTTGCGCGTATGACCCGAGCAAAACCGCCGGCGGCAGCAGCGGTGGCGCTGGCGCGGCGCTGGCGATGCATCTGGTGCCCGTGGCCGATGGCAGCGACATGATGGGCTCGCTGCGCAATCCGGCGGCGTTCAACAACATCTTCGGCTTCCGTCCGTCGCAGGGTCGTGTGCCGTTTGATGACAGTGCCGATCTGTTTATCGATCAACTCGGTTACGAAGGCCCGATGGCGCGCAGCGTGCGTGACGCGGCGTTGCTGCTGTCAGTGCAGGCCGGCGCCGATGCGCGAGCGCCGCTGTCCATCGCCGAATCCGGTGAGGCGTTTGCGGCGCCGCTGGATCGTTATTTCACAGGCACACGCCTGGGCTGGCTGGGTGACTTCAACGGTTATCTGCCAATGGAGAACGGCGTGCTGTCGCTGTGCAAGAAGACCTTCGCCGACTTCGAAAGCATTGGCTGCCACGTCGAGGCAGCGGATCCGGGTTTCGCGCCTGAGCGCTTGTGGAGCAGTTGGCGCACGTTGCGCCACTGGATGGTCGCCGGTTCGTTGGGCGCGACTTACGCCGATCCGCAAAAGCGTGCGCTGTTGAAACCGGAAGCGATCTGGGAAGTGGAAAACGGTTTGCAGCTTTCCGCCAGCGAAGTGTTTACCGCCTCGGCGGTGCGCAGTGATTGGTATCGAGCGATCTCGAAGTTATTCGAAAAATACGACTACCTGTTGTTGCCGAGCGCTCAGGTGTTTCCGTTCGACAAGACCCAGCCGTGGCCGACGTCGATCGATGGCGTGAGCATGGACACTTATCATCGCTGGATGGAAGTGGTGATCCCCGGCACGTTGTCGGGTTGCCCGGTGGCGAGCGTTCAGGCTGGATTCAATGCGCAGGGTTTGCCGATGGGGCTGCAGATCATCGGCAAGCACCAGGCAGACTTCGCTGTTCTGCAATTGGCGCACGCGTATGAACAGGCCAGCCGCTGGTTCCAACGCTGCCCTTCGCCGCTGCTGAGCCAGTGATTTTGATAAACGGTTGAAAGCGTAGAAAAAATTTTAAATTTACGCTTGACGCTTTTCCATTTCAGGGGAATAATGCGCGCCACTTGGCTACATAGCTCAGTTGGTTAGAGCATAGCATTCATAATGCTGGGGTCCGGGGTTCAAGTCCCTGTGTAGCCACCAAGTACTAAAAACGGCTTACCGAAAGGTAGGCCGTTTTTTTATGCCTCGAGAAAAGCGCCGGTTTTATGTTGAGGGGATTTCTCCCCTCCTCCAGCGTTTCAGCCTGCCAGTGCCGCCAACCCTTTCGCCCAGATTTGCCGGGTACGCAAACCCACCATCGCCCGCCAGTCGGGATCGGCCGGGTAGAACTGTTCCAGCAGATTCAGTTTGATCACCCTCCCCGTTGCATCCAGCGGATCACCGTGTAAATGCAGCCAATGGTCGTCACGTAAATACCGATGCACATCCGCGCCGGAATAGGTGCCGCACTCGATCACGAACGGCATCAATTGCACGTCCGGCAAGGCATCGAGCAATGCCTGCGAGGTGTAACCGGTGGCGGTCGCGGCGACGCCGGTTTCGCTCAGGGTGTCGGCGCCGGTGTGCAGCGTGTAAAGCCATGGCCCGTAAATCGACTGAGCCTTGGGGAGTGCCGGGTACGGCGCTTGGGTGATCGTCAGCAACATCGGATGACCGTATTCGCCAGCGCCGGTGTGCAGGTCGAAACACATCACGGTGTCCGCGCCAGCCAGATGCGCTTCGATGATTTGATGCAACGTGCGATTCGACCAGCTCGGCGCGCGACCGCCAAAGAACAATCCATCCGGATGACTGTGTTGACCACCCTCGACAATCGACATCACCGCCGGCCAGCCGTGTGCGTTGATCTGCGCATCGAGCAAGGCATCGGCGCGTTGACGCTCGGGGCCATTCAGGTCGGTGCAGGCGTAGATATCGTGTAATGCCGCGTAAGCGCGGTTATCCGGCAACGCTTCGGTGAAATCCAGATGATTGCGGTTAAGGTCGATGTTGTCTTCGTTGACTCGACGCAACCACGCGGTGCCCCACGGGTTGATCAGGTGAACCATGATCACCGCGACATCCTTGGGCAGCGAGCCGGGTGCGAATGCTTTCAGCCAATCGATTTGGCAGTCGGAACCGTAATAGCCCTCCACGCCGTGGGTACCGCTGAGCGCCACCAGACGTTTTTCTGCCTGCGGGTTACCGAGCACGGCGACGTCGGTGCTCAACGGCTCGCCAAACGGGCCACAGCGCGGATGTGCGTAGGAGGTGATTGACGCCCCGGCGGCATTGGCGGCGGCGAGAAACTGTTCGCGTTGAATGCGGTAACTGGACTCGGTGGGAAACTCGCTGTGCATGCTTGGCCTCTTGTGATTTTTATGCCTTTCAACTGTAGGAGTGAGCCTGCTCGCGATAGCGCTGGATCAGTCAGCAATGATGTTGAATGTGATGACGCTATCGCGAGCAGGCTCACTCCTACAGGGAGTCGTTATGGTCCATCAGTTGAGGTCGACCCTAGCGAACATCCGCCCTGAAAAGAAAGACAAAAATGCCCATCGGTTTGCGTCTCGACCGACCGGTCGATAGAGTCCCTCAGACTTTTAATCCACGGACGGAGAGCCCGCGTGTTTTCAGCCTTGCCCTTGAGCCGCTTTCGCCTGCCTGCCCTGACGCTGATCATCAGCGCCCTGACCCTCACCGCGTGCAATGCCCCGCCCTCCTCGGTCATGCCGTTGGCACCGGAAGCCGCGTCGGGTTTCCGCACCGATCTGCAAACCCGTCACGCCAGCAAACACATGGCCGCCGCTGCCAATCCACTGGCTGCCGAGGCCGGTCGCGAGATGTTGCGTCAGGGCGGTTCGGCGATTGATGCGGCGATTGCGATGCAGGCTGTGCTGACGCTGGTTGAGCCGCAATCTTCCGGGATCGGTGGCGGCGCGATGATCGTGCTGTGGGACGGTAAACAGGTGCGCACCTATGACGGTCGCGAAACCGCGCCGGCCGGCGCAACCGAGAAACTCTTTCTGCGCCCTGACGGTAAACCGATGTCGTTTCCCCAGGCGCAAATTGGCGGCCGCTCCGTTGGCACTCCTGGCGTTTTGCGCGCTCTGGAAATGGCGCATAAACAACACGGTCGCCTGCCATGGGCCAAGCTGTTTGAACCGGCGATCAAACTCGCTGAACAAGGTTTCGCCATTTCCCCGCGCCTGCATTCGCTGCTGGAATCTGATCCGGTGATCCGCAACTCGCCGGACATGGCCGCGTATTTCCTCAATGCCGATGGCAGCGTCAAAGCGGTCGGCACGCGCTTGCAGAATCCAGCGTTGGCCGGCGTGCTCAAACGCATCGCCAACGAAGGCGCCGACGCGCTGTACAAAGGCCCGATCGCTGAAGAAATCGTCGCTAAGGTTCAGGGCCACGCCAACCCGGGCAGCCTGTCGCTGCACGACCTTCAGCACTATCAAGCCAAAGAACGCGCGCCGCTGTGCACCGATTACAAGCGCTGGCAAGTCTGCGGCATGCCGCCACCGTCGTCGGGCGGCATCGCCGTGGCGCAGATTCTCGGCACCTTGCAGGCGCTGGAAACCCGCGATCCGCGCTTGTCGCTCACGCCACTAAAACCAGTGAAAACCGACAAACCCGCCGGCATCGAACCCGCGCCACAAGCGGTGCACCTGATCGCCGAAGCTGAACGTCTGGCCTACGCCGATCGTGCGCAATATGTCGCCGATACCGACTTCGTTCCGGTACCAGTGAAAGGCCTGGTCGACCCGGGTTATCTGGCCAATCGCGCCAGTCTGATCGGCGAGCGCAGCATGGGCACCGCCCAACCCGGCACACCACCGGGCGTGCAGGTGGCCTATGCGCCTGATCGTTCGCCACTGCGCATCTCGACCTCGCAAGTGGTCGCGGTGGATGACCTCGGCGGCGCCGTATCGATGACCACCACCATCGAAGCGGCGTTCGGTTCGCACCTGATGGTTCAGGGTTTTCTGCTCAACAACCAGATGACCGACTTCTCCTTTATCCCCGAAGAGAACGGCCAAAAAGTCGCCAACCGCGTCGAGCCCGGCAAACGCCCACGCTCGTCGATGGCACCGACCTTGATCTTCGATCGCAACAGCGGCGAATTACTCGCCAGCGTCGGCTCACCGGGCGGCTCGCAGATCATCGAATACGTGGCAAAAACCACCATCGGCCTGCTCGACTGGAACCTCGACCCACAAAGCGCCATCAGCCTGCCCAACTTCGGCAGCCGCAACGGCCCGACCGAACTGGAACAGGGCCAATTCAGCCCGACGCTGATTCAGGCGTTGAAAGACAAAGGGCATGCGGTGAATGAAATCGACATGACCAGCGGCACCCAAGCGATTGTTCGGGTCAAGGATGAGCATGGGAATGCAACGCTGGAAGGTGGTGCGGATCCACGGCGTGAAGGGGAAGCGTTGGGGGATTGAAGCTTACATGAAAGACGGAAAAGGCTTACTGGGAGGTAGGCCTTTTTTATGCGGGCTCGGAAGCTTCGGCAATGTCATGTCGCCTTTTCCTATCCCTGAAAATTGTACGCAGAGGTAGAGTGAGTCCGTTCGTTGAAATGGAGTTTTCCCCATGAACATCCGTCCGATCCACACCGAAGAAGACTACCGTGCGGCGCTCAAAAACGTTTCCGCACTTTTCGACAATGAACCTGTACCTGGTACGCCTGAAGGGGATTACTTCGAGGTATTGATCACCTTGATCGAAGCCTACGAAGCGAAGCATTTTCCTCTCGACTTGCCCTGAGACAGATACACCCAATGCGCTCAACGACTCGACACCAAATGCGCGCCAAACAGCAAGTAGCAACCACCTGCCAGTCGATCCAGCCACTTACGCGAGCGTTCGTAAACACTCGCCACCCGGCGGCTGGCGAAGAACAGTGCGACGCTGCAATACCAACTGAACGACAGCGTGGCCATGGTCAGTACCGCCAGCGCCAGCAATAACGGCGGTATGTGTGCCGGCATTGCGGTAGCGAAGATGGTGGCGACGAACAGTGCCGATTTTGGATTGGTCATGTTGCCGAGAAAGCCTCGGGCATAGGCGCCGCGCAGTGTTTGCTGCGACGCGTCCACGGTGCCCGGCGCGATGGCAGCCTTGCGTTTGAATTGCTTGAGGCCGAGGTAGATCAGGTAGCAGCCACCGGCGATCTTGAAACTGAGGTACAGCGTCGGCGCAGCGCTGAACAATGACTGGATGCCCAAGCCGCCGGCCAGTCCCCACAGTACCGTGCCGCTGGCCACGCCGAGTGCGGCAACGACGCCATGGCGTCGCGAACGGCTGACGGCCAGTTGCGCGATGTTGAAGAAGTTCGGCCCCGGCGTGACCACGGCGACTGTCCACAACAGCGCCAGCGACAGCAATGGAGCGAGGTAGCTCACGGCAGAGATATCCATGGGGCATGTGCCTGATTGATTCGACAATGCCCACACCTTGCAACATCCCGCCGCGTTTTGCCATGGGTTGGGCAGTGCTTTTAAACAGCCGGTTCGCCCTCCGGCACGCGGATCAGCAAGTCGCCGGGTTGGCAGTTGAGGTATTCACAAATGGCGTCCAGGGTCGCCAGACGCAAACCTTTGACCTTGCCCTGTTTGAGCAAAGACAGATTGGCTTCGGTGATGCCGATGGCGGCGGCCAGATCCTTGGATTTGACCTTGCGCAGGGCGAGCATCACGTCCAGTTGAATCACGATAGACATAGCGATCTCAAATAAAAGTACGGTTTTCGGAATCCACTTCGCTGGCCTGCGACAGGATACGCGCAATGATCGAAATACAGCCGGCCATGAACAACGCGACGAAGGTGGACGCTGTGACGCTCAAAGTCACCATTCGCTCACCCACGGGCGCATTTTGCGTAATCCACAAGCTGAGCATCGGTTCGCATAGAAAATCCAGCAGCACCCAGAGCGCCACGGCGCGCCCGACTTTGCCCAGATGACCGGCGGCTTCGGCGGAAAAATACTCACCCGTGGCGTAGCACTGGAACAGACGACGCAGCGCCCTCAATCCAAACGCCAGTGCAATCAGAGGAATACTCGACAGCACGATCGCGCCCAATGTTTGCCACCACGGAAACACTGCGGCGGCACTGGTCATGTCCGAGAGCTGGCGATCGCTCAGTGCGAACCCAAGCCCCAAACCATCCTTGCTGGCCAACGTCGGGAACAGCCAGACCGCAGCGTTGAGCACCAGCATCAGGATGATCAGCAGCAATGTAATCGTGGCCATACGGCGGCTGAATTGCGCGAGAGAAACAGAAGTCATGGGTTGCCTCACAGATTGAATGTGAGACAAACCATAGACGATTAAATTATCGCAAAACAATAATTAATTACTGTAAAACGTTAATTTTTGTTTCACTCCGATGGTTTAGCCTCCAGCACTTTGCCATCCAGCGCATCGCCAATAGTGAGGAAATGCCCGCCCGCCACGTGGTGCAGTGTGCGCAACGAATCGTGGCCGTCGAAATGCCAGCGCCCTTCGCTAAACACGCGCGCATCGGCGTGCGCGGCAATCACCTCGGCGAGGAACAGATCGTACTGCTGATGATTGTGCGGCTCCGGCAACAAACGACATTCAAGCCAAGCGACGCAGCCGTCGAACAGAGGCGCCTCAACAAGATCTCCGGCGAAGGTTTGCAGGCCATACGCTTCGAATTTATCGCGCCCCTGATCGCCAACGATGTCCAGACCGGAAGTGTTACCGACGGTTTGCACGATGTCGGCCTGTTGCGCACACGGTACGTTGAGGACGAAGGTGCCCGAGGCTTCGAGCAACTGTCGCGTCCAGGTCGATTTGTCGAGTACGACGGCGACTTTCGGCGGTTCGAAATCCAGCGGCATTGCCCAGGCGGCAGCCATGATATTGCGCTGGCCGTTGTGGGCGGCGCTGACCAATACGGTCGGCCCGTGGTTGAGCAAACGGTAGGCTTTGTTGAGGGGAACCGGGCGGCGATGGTCGGCGCTCATGGGGATCTGCTCCGGGGAGAAAAGGAGCCGATTGTAGCGCCGCCACTGAAGAAACACAGAACCTGTGGGAGATTCTATGGTTGCGAACAACGTTTTTTAGGCAGTTTTGCTGACGTATGCTTTCTCGCTCTTCAGCAGCGCGTATGCAATACGCGCGAGTTTACGTGACAAAATCACCAGCGCTTCAGTGGTGGCCTTGCCCTTGTTTCGATGA
>NZ_CACSJY010000031.1:0-76020 GCF_902706155.1 Pseudomonas sp. 18058 | reverse complement strand
ACATAGATGTTGACTGATCGACCGCCTTCGGGAGCAAGCCCCCTCCCACAAAGGTTTTGCATTTCAGATTCATTTCTTCGAACCACAAAAAAGGACAGCCGCCAGATAACCGGTAAGGCAAAGTGCTTGCACAAAGTTTGGAATACCATAATATGATATTCCATAGACCGGACACTCCAACGGACGTCCATCTACTGCTCCCGATAGGCGGGCAACAACGCAAGCCCGCTCAAAAACACAACAATGAGGGCGTGAACATGGTGTTGAACAAAGCTGCAACCGCGATCCTTTTCGCGGGACTGCTCAGCGTCACCGGCCAGGCTGCAATGGCGGCCGACAGCGTGAACTTCGTCAGCTGGGGCGGAAGCACCCAGGATGCGCAGAAACAGGCCTGGGCCGATCCGTTCAGCAAGGCCAGCGGCATCACCGTCGTGCAGGACGGCCCGACCGACTACGGCAAACTCAAAGCCATGGTCGAGAGCGGCAACGTGCAGTGGGACGTGGTCGATGTCGAAGCCGACTTCGCCCTGCGCGCCGCCGCTGAAGGCCTGCTCGAACCCCTCGATTTCAAAGTCATCCAGCGCGACAAGATCGACCCGCGTTTTGTCAGCGATTACGGTGTTGGCTCGTTCTTCTTCTCCTTCGTCCTCGGTTACAACGAGGGCAAACTCGGCGCCAACAAGCCGCAGGACTGGAGCGCCCTGTTCGACACCAAGACCTACCCGGGCAAACGCGCCCTCTACAAATGGCCAAGCCCCGGCGTGCTCGAACTGGCACTGCTGGCCGATGGCGTACCTGCCGACAAGCTCTACCCGCTGGATCTCGATCGCGCCTTCAAGAAACTCGACACCATCAAGAAAGACATCGTCTGGTGGGGCGGCGGCGCGCAGTCGCAGCAACTGCTGGCGTCCGGTGAAGCGAGCATGGGCCAGTTCTGGAACGGTCGCATTCACGCCCTGCAAGAAGACGGTGCGCCGGTCGGCGTGAGCTGGAAACAGAACCTGGTCATGGCCGACATTCTGGTGATTCCAAAGGGCTCGAAAAACAAGGACGCGGCGATGAAGTTCCTGGCCAGTGCCAGCAGCGCCAAAGGCCAGGCCGACTTCTCCAACCTGACCGCCTACGCCCCGGTCAACCTCGACAGTGTGGAGCGTCTGGATTCGACGCTGGCCCCCAACCTGCCGACTGCCTACGCTAAGGATCAGATCACTCTTGATTTCGCGTACTGGGCCAAAAACGGCCAGGCCATCGCGACACGGTGGAACGAATGGCTGGTCAAATGAAAATGGCGGCCACAGCGTCCCGTCCCTCCACTGCCACCGGCAGCGCCCAAAGCGCTGCTGGTTCGGCCCACGGAACACAGGCGGTTGCGATGCAGCAAGCCCCGTCCCTCAGACAACGCTGGCGCGGCGCCGGCAACCTCGTGCCGGCGCTGCTGTTCATCGGCCTGTTCTTTCTCGCGCCGTTGATTGGCCTGCTGCTACGCGGCGTGCTCGAACCGACGCCAGGCCTCGGCAACTATGAACAACTGTTCGCCAACTCGGCCTATGCCCGAGTGCTGCTCAACACCTTTTCGGTGGCCGGGCTGGTGACGCTGTTCAGCCTGCTGCTGGGCTTTCCGCTGGCCTGGGCGATCACTCTGGTGCCGCGCGGCTGGGGGCGCTGGATCCTCAACATCGTGCTGCTGTCGATGTGGACCAGCCTGCTCGCCCGCACCTATTCGTGGCTGGTGCTGCTGCAAGCGTCGGGCGTGATCAACAAGGCGTTGATGGCGATGGGCATCATCGATCAGCCACTGGAGATGGTGCACAACCTCACCGGCGTGGTGATCGGCATGAGCTACATCATGATTCCGTTCATCGTGCTGCCGTTGCAGGCGACCATGCAGGCCATCGACCCGATGATCCTGCAGGCCGGCTCGATCTGCGGCGCCAGTCCGTGGAGCAACTTCTTCCGGGTGTTCCTGCCGCTGTGCCGGCCGGGTCTGGCCTCCGGTGGTTTGATGGTGTTCGTCATGTCCCTCGGTTACTACGTGACCCCGGCGCTGCTCGGCGGGGCGCAGAACATGATGCTGCCGGAGTTCATCATTCAGCAGGTGCAATCGTTCCTCAACTGGGGCCTGGCCAGTGCCGGCGCCGCGTTGCTGATCGCGATCACTTTGGTGCTGTTCTACTTTTACCTGAAGCTTCAACCGGAATCCCCGGTTGGCGCCAGTAACGCGAGGTAAGCCGACATGCTCCTGACCCCCAATGCGATGAGCCGGCGCATGCGCTTCGGCTTGTATGCAACCACCGGGCTGATCGGTTTGTTCCTGCTGTTGCCGATCGTGTTCATCGTGCTTTTGTCCTTCGGTTCCTCGCAGTGGCTGGTGTTTCCACCACCGGGCTGGACGCTGAAATGGTACGGCCAGTTCTTCTCCAATCCTGACTGGATGAACGCCGCAGCCGCCAGTCTCAAGGTGGCTGTGCTGACGACGATCTGCGCCGTGGCCCTCGGTCTGCCGACTGCGTTTGCTCTGGTGCGCGGACGTTTTCCCGGCCGGGAAATGCTCTACGGCCTGTTCACCCTGCCGATGATCGTGCCGCTGGTGATCATTGCCGTGGCGGTGTACGCGCTGTTCCTCAAGCTCGGTTACACCGGAACCATGTTCGCCTTCGTGGTCAGCCATGTGATCGTCGCGCTGCCGTTTACCATCATCTCGATCATCAACTCGTTGAAGCTATTCGATCAGTCGATTGAAGACGCGGCTGTGATTTGCGGTGCGTCACGCCTGCAAGCGGTGTTCAAGGTGACGTTCCCGGCGATCCGTCCGGGCATGGTTGCCGGCGCCCTCTTCGCCTTTCTGGTTTCGTGGGACGAAGTGGTGCTCAGCGTGATGATGGCCAGCCCGACCCTGCAAACCCTTCCCGTGAAAATGTGGACCACCTTGCGCCAGGATCTGACGCCAGTGATCGCCGTCGCTTCGACGCTGCTGATTGGCTTGTCGGTATTGGTCATGGTCATCGCCGCCGCATTGCGCCGGCGCAACGAAATCAGCGCCTGAGCGCCAGGAGTACGACATGAGTGCCGTGATCAAAGACGCTTCCCAGCAGAACGACAAACCCCTGGTCAGCCTGCGCAACCTGAACAAGCACTACGGCGACTTTGCCGCCGTCGACAACATCTCGCTGGACATCAAGGACGGTGAATTCCTCACTTTTCTCGGTTCCAGCGGCTCGGGCAAAAGCACCACGCTGTCGATGCTCGCCGGGTTTGAAACGCCGAGCAGCGGCGAAATCCTCGTCAACGGCGAATCGCTGGTCAATGTGCCGCCGCACAAGCGCGACATCGGCATGGTGTTTCAGCGTTATTCGCTGTTCCCGCACCTGTCGGTGCGCGACAACATCGCCTTCCCGCTGGCGATTCGCAAACTGGCGACGGCGGAGCGCGAGAAGCGTGTCGATGCGATGCTGAAACTGGTGCAGCTTGAGCAATTCGCCCATCGCCGCCCTTCGCAACTGTCTGGCGGCCAGCAACAACGCGTGGCTATTGCCCGGGCGCTGGTTTACGAACCGCGCATTCTGCTGATGGACGAACCGCTCGGCGCGCTGGATAAAAAGCTGCGCGAGGATTTGCAGGATGAATTGCGCCAATTGCATCGTCGTCTGGGCATCACCATCGTTTACGTGACCCACGATCAGGAAGAAGCCATGCGCTTGTCGCAACGCATCGCGATTTTCAGTCACGGCAAGATTGTTGGATTGGGCAGTGGTTATGACCTTTATCAGAATCCGCCGAATGCGTTTGTCGCCTCGTTCCTCGGTAACTCGAACTTCCTCAAGCTCAAGGCGCAGGGCAATGCGGCGGCTTCGTTTGAAGGACAGTCATTGTCGATTCGCCTGACCGCTGGGTTGCACACCGATCAGGATGTGTTGCTGATGGTGCGGCCGGAAAAAGCGCAGGCGTTGAGCGTGGCGCAAGCGATCAGCGAACCGTTGCCATCGGGTTGGAACGAGGTTTCAGCGAAGGTCGTAGAAGTGCTGTTTCTCGGCGAAAGCCAGACCTGCAGCGTGGTCACCTCGGGCGGCACCTCAATGACGGTGAAAGCATTGTCAGCCGCGGGCATGCCGCTCAAGGCCGGCGACCCGGTACAAGTGCGCTGGGCCACGGCTGATGCCTGCGTCTACACCGAATGGAGCGAAAGCGACCTCAACAAAGCCGCCGGTTCCCACTGAAACCCCCTGTAGGAGCTGCCGAAGGCTGCGATCTTTTGATCTTGCTGTGAAAAAACAAGATCAAAAGATCGCAGCCTCGTTTCACTCGACAGCTCCTACAGGAATGCATTCCAAATGTGGAAGCGAGCCTGCTCGCGAATGCGGTGTGTCATTCAACGTTAAGGTTGACTGACACGGCCTCTTCGCGAGCAGGCTCGCTCCCACAGGGTCTGCCGTCATTTCAAGAATGTCCCCCTCAGGGCCACCCAAGCGTCGGGCCGCGGTGGCACTTTTTTTGATCTCAAGGCGCGACTGTTACATCGCCCTGCCCGCTCTCGGCGAGCGCTGCAGCGACAAACCCCTCAGCCTTCTTGCGCTCGACAAACGCCCGCACATACGCCGCGCCGGCCCTGCGCCCACGGGGCACGGCCATGGCCTGGCGAATCGCCGTGAATGCACCGTCCAGCACGCGGTAACGCGCGTCGGCATCCGCGACTTTCTGCAATGGCTGACGGACACCGGCGGCGGCATCCAGGTGTTGCTCGATAAACAGGTCAACGGCACCCGCCGAGGTTTCGGCACGCTCCAATTGTGCGTGCTGCAGCGTGCGACTGAGGAACAAGTCGTAGGCTGCGCCTTTGCCAACGGCCAATCGCAATCCTGGCTGATCGAGATCCTCGACGTTGCGATACGGGGCCTGTGCCTTGACCAGATAAGTCCCTTCAATGATCACGTAAGGCGCGCTGAACGCAATCTGCGCCTCGCGCACCGGCTCGATGGCGAGAAACGCCAGATTCCATACGCCCTCTTCCAACGCCGCGAAAACCTTGCCCGCCGCATCAAAGGTGCGCAACTCCAATTCGACACCCAGCTCGGCAGCCAATGCTCTGGCCAATGCCACCGAAACACCCTGCGGCGCACCGTCCGCCCCGCGCTGTGCCAGCACCGGGTTGCCAAAATTGATGGCGGCATGCAGCACGCCGTCGGGCGCGAGATCGGCCATCACGGCCGGGGTGATTGCACTCATGGTGTTGCTCCCTGATCGGATAAAAAGTCAGTGTGCGTCGTGGCTGACACTGTCGAGGACACAACACACAGCGCGTAAGCCTTATGTCGGTGCCTGACAGGCACTCAAGTGTTCCAGCGCCCGACGCGTCACCGCATCGATGTAAGCCGCGTCACCATAGACCCGAGCCAGCAGAATCGCCCCCTCGTAATCCGCCACCCATTGTCGAGCGGTCAGCAAGGCTTGTCCCTCATCGACCTCGCCTTCCAGCAAATGCGCAAACGCCTTGGCCCATGCATCGAAAAAGCCGCGAATCGGCTCCAGCAATTCACTTTTACCGTACGCAGCATCGACCGCCACCACGCCCATCAGGCAACCAATCGAGTCATTCTGAAACAGCCGCGCAGCCTTGCGGCCCATTTTGCTCAGGCGTTCTTGTGGCGTGAGTTTTTCGTCGAAGGCCACGGCAAACAAGGTCTGGTTGATGACCTGATGCGTCCAGTCGAGCACGTCACGCAGCAAGGCCTCCTTATTCGGATAGTGGTGATAGAACGAAGCCTTGGTAAAGCCGCAAGCGGACGCGAGTACGTCCATGGTGGTGCCATGGTAGCCAAGGCGTTTGAAGGTATTGGCGCACCGCAGGAGCAGCTCTTCACGGGGGATTTTCAACGGTCGCACGGGTATTTCCTGATCCGGATAACTGGCGGTGATTCTATGACATAAGCCTGCCCTTCTCAATTTGACGGTTACCAACTGTTCGTTTAGTTTCAATTTACCGAACAGATGGTCAGTAACTGGCCGCCGACAAAAAATCAGGGAGAGCAGAGATGAACGAAGCCAACAGTGGCCCCGGCCGAGTCACCCGCGAACAACGCGGTCAGTTGTTTTTGATCGGTCTGGATCGCGCCGGCAAACGCAACGCATTCGACAGTGCAATGCTGACGGACCTGGCATTGGCCATCGGCGAGTATGAGCGCAATGACGAACTCCGCTGCGCCGTGCTGTTCGCGCATGGCGAGCACTTCACCGCAGGCCTGGACTTGATGGAGCTGACGCCGAAACTGGTGTCAGGCGCCTTCAAGTATCCTGAAGAAGGCATCGACCCATGGGGCGTTTCCAAACCGCGCAGGCGTAAACCGGTGGTGGTTGCCATTGAAGGCATTTGCTGGACGGCGGGCATCGAATTGATGCTCAACGCCGATATCAGCATTGCCGCCACCAATGCCCGTTTCGCTCATCTGGAAGTGTTGCGCGGGATCTCTCCCGCCGGCGGTTCCACCGTGCGCTTCACCCGCGCAGCGGGCTGGACCGCCGCCATGCGCTACATGCTCACGGCGGAAGAGTTCGATGCCGATGCCGCCCTGCACATGCGCCTGCTGACCGAAGTGGTCGCACCCGGCCAGACTCTGGCACGCGCCATCGAATACGCCGAACGCATTGCCAAGGCTGCGCCTCTGGCGATTCAGGCGACGCTGCAATCGGCGTTTCTGGCGCAGGATCAGGGAGACGATGCGGCACTGTCGAAGCTTGATGAACAACTGCTGGCCCTGATCAAAACCGAGGATGTCCGCGAAGGCGTCATGGCGATGATGCAAAAGCGCGAACCGCAGTTCAAAGGTCGCTGAAGGCTTTGCTCAACTCACTCGGAACAATTTCATGAACACCATGGCCGCAGCCTTTGCCGAATCGATCCAGAGACAGGACATCGCCCTCATTGCCCGCGATGGTTATCCGTTGTCCGCCAAGCGCTACGGCGCAGCGGGCGTCGTCAAAGGTAACCTGATCATGGCCGGTGCCACCGGGGTCCAGCAGCGCTTTTATCGGCGTTTTGCCGAGCACGCGGCGCGCCAGGGCTTTCACGTGCTGACCCTCGATTACCGGGGCATCGGTGAGTCGAAACCGGCTTCGCTCAAAGGCTTTGAGATGTCTTATCTGGATTGGGCTTATCAGGATCTGGCGGCGGCAGTGGATCTGCTAAGCCAGGAAGTATTGCCGCTGTATTGGGTCGGCCATTCGTTTGGTGGTCATGCGATTGGTCTGTTGCCCAATCACCCCGCCCTGACAGCTTGCTACACCCTGGGCAGTGGCGCGGGGTGGAGCGGCTGGATGTCCCGAACCGAGGCCTGGAAAATCCGTCTGATGTGGACGTTTGTGCTGCCGGTGATTGTCGCCCGCAAAGGCTACATGGCCTGGAGCATGCTGGGCATGGGCGATGATTTGCCGCTGGGCGTTTACAACGACTGGAAACGCTGGTGCAAATTCCCCCACTACTACTTCGACGACCCCGAGATGAGCCATCTGCATGCGCTCTACGCCGAGGTCACAACGCCATGCGTTTTCGCCACGTCGGTCGATGATCCGTGGGCGCCGCCGCGTTCGCGCGATGCGTTTGTCAAAGCCATGGTGAATGCACCGCTGACATTGCTGGATCTGCAGCCGCCGGCGGGCAGCAAACCGTACGGGCACATGGGTTACTTCCGCGAAAGCGCACAGCCGTTGTGGGATGAGCTGCTTGATTGGCTGCAAAGCGTCCCTGCACACACCACATAACTTGTAGGAGCTGCCGCAGGCTGCGATCTGTTGATCTCGCTGTTAAAAACAAGATCAACAGATCGCAGCCTCGTTTCACTCGACAGCTCCTACAGGGGTTTTGTGGTGTTTAGGTGATTGGGGAATAGCCTGCGATTTCATCCGGCCAGGCGGTGAGGATTTCGAAGCCGGTTTCGGTCACCGCTACCATGTGCTCCCACTGCGCCGACAACGAGCCATCCTTGGTCAACACCGTCCAGCCATCGGGCATGTTCTTCACATGACGCTTGCCGGCATTGAGCATCGGCTCCACGGTAAAAATCATCCCGGCCTTAAGCTTCATGCCCTGGTTGGGAAAGCCGTAATGCAGAATCTGCGGCTCGTCGTGATAGACCTTGCCAATCCCGTGCCCGCAATACTCGCGCACGACGCTGAAGCCTTCCTTCTCCGCCAGGCTCTGGATCGCGTGGCCGATGTCGCCCAACGTCGCGCCCGGTTTCACCACGCGAATACCCGCGCACATCGCTTCGTAAGTGGTCTTGATCAAGTGCTGCGCCTCAGGCGTCGCCTCACCCACCACGTACATGCGGCTGGTGTCACCGAACCAGCCGTCCTTGATCACCGCGATGTCGAGGTTGACGATGTCGCCATTCTTCAACGGCGTCCCCGATGGAATGCCGTGGCACACCACGTCATTAACCGAGGCGCACACGGTTTTCGGAAAGCCGTGATAGCCGACGTTGGCCGGCACCGCTTTCTGCACGTTGACGATGTAGTCGTTGCACAGCCGATCCAGTTCATCGGTGGTCACGCCGGCCTTGACGTGCGGCACCAGCATCGCCAGCACTTCAGCGGCGAGTTTGCCGGCAGCGCGCGATTGGGCGATGTCGGCCGGGGTGTTGATCTTGATCTGGTTTCTCATGCGCTGACGGCTTCCTGAGTCAGTTGTTGCAGGTCGAGCCCGCCATTTTGTTCAGCGCGAATCAGCAAGCGGCAGATCGCACTGTGGTCGAGGTTAGGGTGCAGTTCGGCGAGCATGCCGATACGCATCCAGTGCTCGGCTTGCGCGTTGATCGAGCGGCTGAGGGCGTTGCTGGAGATCCGCAGATTCTCGTGCATGTCCTCTGAAATCTTTACGATGCCCATATATGAATCCGATACGATGTATATATGGAACGTATATTAGCCAAGCCTTAAGCGAAATTGCAAATCAGCTCAGCGCCGCATCGAAAAACGATGAGATAAGCCGACTGGAGCGCCGTTCGGCCAAGCAATAAAGATACGTCTCGGTGAACAGCGCTTCGCCCTCGATTCTGATCGTGCGGATTTTCGGGTCGGCAATGAACTCTGCTTCCGACACCACACCCAATCCCAACCCGCGCACCACCGCTTCACGCAACGCCTCGCGACTGCCAATTTCCATGGCGATCCTCGGTTTCACTTGCGCCGCATTCAGCGCCTGCTCCAGCACCAGCCGCGTGGTCGAACCGGGCTCACGTTGCAGCAGCCGTTGCCCTTCCAGTTCTTCCAGGCGCACGCTGCCGCGATTGGCCAATGGATGCTCATGGTGGGCAAAGAGGATGATCGCGTGCCGCGCATAACGCACCGAACACAACGCCGGATCGTCCTGACGCCCGGCCAGCACGGCGATGTCGGTGACGTAATTTTCCAGATCCGACAACACTTGCGCCGAGTTACCGACCCGGATCGACACGTCGATATTCGGATGCTGTTGCAGGTAACTGTCGACCATTTCGATCACATGAAACGGCCCCACCGCACCGACCTTGAGCTGGCCGCTGTCGAGCCGCCCGGAGTCGCGCAGCAGGTTGTGCGCTTCCAGTTCCAGCAAGGCCAGCCGTTGCGCGATGGGCAGCAATTGCCGACCGACATCCGACAATTCAATCCGCCGCCCACGCCGATGAAACAGTTCGACGTTGTGCTGTCGCTCCAGACTTTGCACTTGCGTGGTCAGTGTCGGTTGGCTGAGCCCCGACGCCCGCGCCCCGGCACTGAAACTGCCGTGGCGGGCGACGGCGAGAAAGGCCCGCAATTTGGCGCTCGACATCCATAGACTCCATCAATAGTTAGCTGCGGTTTCGCATATTGAATTGATTGAATGACTGTCACGTGACAGACCTAGCCTGTGGCAACTCCCAACCACACCGTGGAATGCCATGAAAACAATTAACCAGTTTCTGCGTGCCGCCAGCCTTGCCGTACTTGCCCTGAGTGCCAGCCAGGGCTGGGCCAAGGACAAACTGACCATTGGCCTGATCCCTTCGGAAGACTCCCAGGCGATGATCGAATCGAGCAAACAAGTGCTCGACGATCTGCAAGCCAAAATCGGCATGCCGGTGGTGCCGTTCGTGGCCACCGACTACAACGGCATCATCGAAGCGCTGCGCTCGGGCAAACTCGACGTTGCCTACCTCGGCCCGTTCTCCTACGTGCTGGCGACCTCGGTGGCGGACGTCGAAGCGTTCTCCGTAGCGGTGACCAAGAAGACCGGCCAGAGCGCTTACAAAAGCGTGATTCTGGCGCGCAAGGACAGCGGCATTCATTCGCTGGCCGACCTCAAGGGCCATACATTCGCATTCGTCGACCCGAGCTCGGCGTCCGGTCATCTGTTCCCGAAAGCAGGACTGGAGCAGGCCGGGTTTGTGCCGGACACTTTGTTCAAACGCGTGATTTTCTCCGGTTCCCACGACGCCAGCATCCTTGCGGTCGAGAACAAGAAAGTCGACGCCGCCGCCGTGGCTGACCGCATCTTCGCCAGCGCCGTGGCCAAAGGCGTGGTCAAGCAGGATGACTTCGAAATTGTCTGGAGTTCCAAGCCGATTCCCGAATCGCCGATGGTCTGGCGCAAGGCGCTCGATCCGGAATTGAAGAAAAAAATCGCCGACGCACTGGCTTCGATCAAGGACGTGCCGTGGGGCGATCAGGGTGTGCTCAATGGCTTCCAGCCCACCACCGACGCGTCGTATGACGTGGTGCGCGAAACCGCCAAGGTGCTCGATCTCGATTTGCGGAGCATGAAATGATCAGCATCCGCCAACTGAGCAAACACTACGGCAGCAACCCGGTGTTGCGCGGCATCGACCTTGACGTCGCTGCGGGCGAATTCGTCGTGGTGCTCGGTCAGTCCGGCGCCGGCAAATCGACCTTGCTGCGTTGCATCAATCGTTTGGCGCGGGCCGACAGCGGCACGCTGAACGTGGCGGGCATTGATGCCCTCGCCTGCCCGGACACAAGCGTTTTACGCCGAGAAGTGGCGATGATTTTTCAGCACCACAACGTCGTGCCGCGCCTGAGCGTATTGAAGAATGTGCTGACCGGGCGCCTCGGTTCCGTCGGCACCCTCGCCTCGATTCTGCAACTGTTTCGCCGTGACGATGTGGCGCTGGCGATGCAATGCCTGGAACGCGTCGAACTGGCGCACAAGGCCAGTGAGCGCACCGATTCATTGTCTGGCGGACAGAAGCAGCGCGTCGGTATTGCCCGTGCCTTGGCGCAACGGCCGCAGGTGATTCTGGCCGATGAACCGATCGCCAGCCTCGATCCGAAAACCGCGCGACTGGTGTTGCAGTACCTGCGCGATGCCACCCGCGAACTGGGCATCACCGTGCTGTGCAATCTGCACCAGGTCGAATATGCCCGCGAGTTCGGCGACCGCGTGGTCGGCCTCGCTCACGGCAATCTGGTGTTCGATGGCAAAGCGTCGAGCATGACCGACGCCGATCTGGCGCGAATCTATCCGGGGCAATCCGCAGAACACTCCGCTGACGTCCCGGCGCCCACCCTGTCCTACCGCACCGCCTCGAGGGCCTGAGCATGCAATCGCCAAACTATCAGTGGGTCGGCGAGCGGACCCGTGGCACACGCGGTTGGCTGACCACCGCCGGCATCGTCCTGATCGTGCTGTGGACGCTGAACTGGAGCGCGCAAGGTGCGCAACTCAGCCTCGGTGAACTGGCAGCCGGATTGCCGCAGATCGGTGACTTTCTTTCGCGCACCTTTCCGCCGGATCTGAGCATCCTGCCGCGTCTGGTCGCGCCAGCGGTGGAAACCTTACAGATCGCCATTTGGGGCACCCTGCTCGGTGTGTTGCTGGCGATTCCGCTGTCGTTTCTCGCCGCGCGCAATCTGAGCCGCAATCGCTGGGTGTTTCACATCACCCGTCAGGCGCTGAATTTCACCCGCAGCATCAACGAACTGATCCTCGCGCTGATCTTCGTCTCGGCCGTCGGCCTCGGCCCGTTCCCCGGCGTGTTGGCGCTGGCGCTGCACGGTCTGGGCATGCTCGGCAAGTTCTTCGCCGAGAGCATCGAAGAGATCGACCAAGGCCCGATTGAAGCGCTGCAAGCAACCGGTGCACGACCGTTGCAGGTGATCGTGTTTGGCGTTTTGCCGCAGGTGATCACGGCGTGGATTGCGGTGATTTTGTACCGCTTCGAAGTCAATCTGCGTTCGGCCACGGTGCTGGGCATGGTCGGAGCCGGCGGCCTGGGGTTCGAACTGGTGAGCAGCCTGAAACTGTTCAAATACCCGGAAACCGCGACGTGCATCATCGTCATCACCTTCATGGTGATCGTCGCCGACACCCTCTCCAGTCGCCTGCGCGCGGCGATCCAGAGCGGTTCGGCGCACTGACATCGAACCGCTATCGGCTGAGCCGATTCAAACCTGCGAATTATCGATTTGAGCCGTTGTCGACGGGCGCTGAGTATGGCGCCACACGACAACAACAATAAGGATCCACCATGACTGCCCGCTTCCAGAACCCAGTTGATACCCGTTTCGGCTGGGGCAGCCTGCAAGACCTCGCTGCCATTACCGACCAGCAGACCGTGGCCCTCGTCACCTTCCCTGAGGCCCGTGGGCTGGGGCTGGTCGATCGCCTGCAAGCGTTGCTCGGTGAGCGTCTGGTCTACGTGTTCGAAGACGTTCAGCCCAATCCTGACGTCGCCCATCTGCGCAGCACTTATGAGCAGTTCTGGCAGCAGGCCGGTGATTGCGATGTGGTGCTCGCGGTCGGTGGTGGCAGCGCCATCGATACCGCCAAAGCGTTGATCGTCGGCACCGAGTCCGGGCATTTCGATGAGTTGTTGACCCTGCTGGCGACCGGCAAGGCGTTCACTCCCGCGCGTTGCAAACAGCTGATCGCCGCGCCGACCACCGCCGGCACCGGTAGCGAAGTCACGCCGTGGGCGACGATCTGGGACAGCGCCAGCCAGAAAAAATATTCGTTGCACCTCGACTGCACCTGGCCGCGCGTGGCGATCATCGATCCGCAACTGATGCTCACCGTGCCGGCCAGCGTCACCGTGTCCACCGGGCTCGATGCGTTGTCCCACGCGCTGGAAGCGATCTGGAACGTTAACGCCAACCCGGTTTCCGACACTTTCGCCATTTCTGCGATTGAAGACATTCTCGAATGCCTGCCGCGTCTGCAAAAAGATCTGTCGAACCAAGAGTTGCGCACACGCATGGCACTCGCCGCGCTCAAGGCCGGGCTGGCGTTTTCCAACACCAAAACCGCACTGGCGCATTCGATTTCCTACGAGATGACCCTGCGCCACGGCTTGCCCCACGGCATCGCCTGCTCCTTCACCCTGCCGCTGGTGCTCGGTCTGGCCTGGGGTCACGACGCGACGCGTGACCGCATCCTGCAACGGGTATTCGGCGAGGATCTGCTCACCGCGCAACAGCAATTGCGCGAGTTCCTCCACAGCCTCGGGGTGAAGACCGAGTTCGCCGATTACGGCGTCTCGGCCAAGGACGCCGAAGACATCATCCACCTCGCGATGCAGGGCGCGCGCGGCAAGAACTTCATCGGTTCGCAAGCTGCCTGACGCCCGACGCCACCCGATCCACCCAAGCACCGCCTGCGGCTCATAGCCGTGGTGATTTCCTGCCGCACCGAAAAAGAGTGCACCCGCCGACGACAAACGGCGGGAACCCACAACAATAAGGAAAAGATCATGAATCGTGCCGAAACAATGCCTGGTCTCGCCGTACGTTCTGCCTCGTTCCGGGTCGCGCAGTGGCGCATGCTGCTGGCGGCGATGTTCTGTTACCTGTTTTTCTACACCGGGCGGCAGACCTTCGGTTTTGCCATTCCGGGGATTCAGGCCGAGTTCGGTTTGAGCAAAGAAACTCTCGGCTGGGCTTCTGCGGCGATGCTCTGGGCCTACGCCATTGGTCAGGCGATCAACGGCAACCTCGCCGATAAATTCGGTGGCCGGCGCATCATGACTCTCGGTGCGGTGTTGTCTTGCGCGGCAAACTGGGTGACCAGTTTTGCCGGCGGTTTCACCAGTCTGATCCTGCCGTGGGGCGTCAACGGATACTTTCAGGCCTTGGGCTGGGCGCCGGGCGGGCGGCTGATTGCCAATTGGTGGGCGGCCGGCGAACGCGGTAAGGTCTATGGCTTCTACACCTTCGCCGCCGGTTGCGCGTCGATTCTGTCGTACGTCACCTCCATCGTCGTGCTCGAAGTGCTGCAACTGGAGTGGCGCTGGATCTTCCGTTTACCGGTACTGCTGATGCTCGCCGGCGGGATCATTTTCTATCTGGTTGCCCGCGAACGCCCGCAGGATCTGGGCTTCGAACCGGTGGGCGATACCGGCGTGGCCAACGCTGACGACAAACATCAGGAAGCCGCGCATGGCGAAGTCGAGACCTCGGCGCAACGCTATAAAGCCGTGTTGAAGAATCCGCGCCTGCTGATCGCCGCGCTGTCACTGGGCTTTCAGAACGCGGCGCGCTACGGCCTGATCGTCTGGGTGCCGGTGCACTTTCTCGGCGCCGACTGGAAAAGCGGTGACGGCATGATCGATCCAAAATGGATCACCGTCGCCCTCCCGGTCGGCATGGCGGTTGGCGCGTTGAGCAACGGCTGGGTGTCGGACAAGCTGTTCGGTTCCAAGCGCTATCTGGCGATCATGCTCTACATGTTCCTTGGCGCCGCGACGAGTTTGTGGATGTGGAGCCTGCCGCCGCACAGCGTGATCGGCCTGGTCGCGTTGTTCCTTTGCGGCTTCTTCGTTTATGGCCCGGCGTCGAGTTTCTGGGCGCTGTGCCCGGATCTGGTCGGTGCCAAACGCGCCGGCACCGCAACCGGGATCATGAACTTTTCGTCCTATCTGTTTGCCGGCCTGGCCGAGCCTTTGATCGGTCGTTTGCTTGACACCACGGCAAACACGTCTCTCATCTTCATAGTGGTCACCAGCGCCTGCCTGTGCAGCGCTGCAGTGGCATTGTTCATTCGACGCTGATGGGGCTTGCATGTACCAGTATCACAAGTGGTTGCGTTCGTTTCATGCGGTGGCGAAAACCGGCAGCTTCACCCTCGCGGCGGAGTACCTCAGCGTCGGTCAGCCGACCGTCAGCGAGCAGGTCAACGCACTGGAGAAAACCTTCTCGGTCGAGCTGTTCCATCGGCGCGGGCGCTACATCGAGATGAGTTCCGCCGGGCACAAGCTCTACGCAATCACTCAAGGTTTGTTCGGCCAGGAGGACGAAGCGGTGCAGCTGCTGCAGAGTTTCAAGCAACGCAAGAACGGCATGCTGCGGCTCGGCGCGGTGTCGCCGCCGATTGCGATGAATCTGACCTACGAGCTGATGCAGCGGCACCCGGACATCGAACTGGAAACCTCGTTTTCCTCGGAAAAGGAAACCCTCGCGCGGCTGTTCAACTTCGATATCGACGTGGCGATTCTGGCGTTGTCGGAATTCGATGAGCGCTTCCACACCCGGTTGTATCACCGCTATCCGATTATTGCCGTGGTACGCGATGACCATCCGTGGGCCAGCCAGTCGCAGGTTCACATCAGCGAAATCAGCCGCGAGAAATGGGTGATGCGCGAGCAAAGTGCGCGCACCCGGCAACTGGTCGAAGAAAGCTGCAAGCGCCTCGACATCGACCTCAACCGCGTCATGCAACTGAACAGCCGCGAAGCCATCGTGCACGCGATCGTCAAAGGCATCGGCATCGGTTTCGTCTCGGCCGTCGAGTACGCCGAAACCCCGGGCACCACGCCGATCACCTTTGTCGATCACCCGTTTTTCATCGAATACCACCTGTGCTGCCTCGGCATCCGCCGCAACCGACCGGTGATTGCCGAACTGTTTGATTCGAATCCACCGCTGACCTGATCAGCATTGACCCTTGAAACCGCCTACCTCATTGCCGAGGGACGGCCCACGCTTACCCGAAAACGGAGATTTGACCATGCAGTACAAAAACCCGACTCACCTGCAAGCCGCGATCCTTGACTGGGCCGGCACCGTTGTCGATTTCGGCTCGTTCGCGCCGACGCAGATTTTTGTCGAGGCCTTTGCCGAGTTCGGCGTCGCGGTATCGCTTGAGGAAGCGCGCGGCCCGATGGGCATGGGCAAATGGGATCACATCCGCACGTTGTGCAACCTGCCGCAGATCGCCGAGCGCTATCGCGCCGCGTTCGATCGCTTGCCGAGTGATGAAGATGTGACAGCGATCTACGAGCGTTTCATGCCGTTGCAGATCGAGAAAATCGCCCTGCATTCGGCGGTGATTCCCGGTGCGCTCGAAGCAATTGCGGCGTTGCGTGACAAGGGTTTAAAGATTGGTTCGTGCTCCGGGTATCCGGCGGTGGTGATGGCCAAGGTTGTCGAGCTGGCGCGGGACAATGGTTACGTGGCTGACCATGTCGTTGCCACCGATGAAGTGCCGAATGGCCGGCCGTATCCGGCGCAGTCGTTGGCCAACGTGATTGCCTTGGGCATCGATGATGTGGCCGCGTGCGTCAAGGTTGATGACACCTGGCCGGGGATTCTCGAAGGGCGTAGCGCGGGGATGTGGACGGTGGCGTTGACTTGCTCGGGCAACGCGCTCGGATTGACCTACGAACAGTTCAAAGCGTTGCCGTCGGATCGTCTCGCGGAAGAACGTGAGCGCATCGGCAAGATGTTCGCGCCATCGCGTCCGCATTACTTGATCGACACCATTGCCGATTTGCCTGAAGTGATTGAAGACATCAACGCGCGCCTGGCCCGAGGCGAAACCCCACAAGCCTGCTGACACCTGATCATTCCCACGCTCTGCGTGGGAATGCAGCCCGTGACGCTCCGCGTCACTGGACGCAGAGCGTCCCTAGAGGCGTTCCCACGCGGAGCATGGGAACGATCGGTGGCCTCGCTCAAATCGCAGGCAAAAAAAAGCTGCCAAAACTGGCAGCAGAAACTTCAAGAACACGCGATGTATTGACCCCAGCATAGACGCTGAATAATGACAGTGTCATGACAGCGACAAATTCACCGAACCGCCCCTGCCCGTCATCAGGATGTCATCAACGCAACGGCAGAATCCTCGCAAACCGTCTTGAGCCTTCCGGCGGATATTCAGCAAGGATTCCCATGAAACCAGACGCCCCGCTGTTTGCCGCCATCGACCTGGGTTCGAATGCCTTTCGTTTGATGATCGGCCAGTCGCTGCGCAGTCGCAAAGGCCTGCTGATTCAGGAAGTGAAAACCCTGCGCGAACCGGTGCGCCTCGCCGAAGGTTTTGACGGCGGCGCGCTGGATGCGCTGGCACTGGATCGGGGCTGGCAGGCATTGGCGCGGTTCGGCAAGAAATTGCGCGGTTTCGAGGCCGGTCGGGTTCGTGCGGTGGCGACCAGTGCCGTCCGTGAGGCAGACAATGCGCAGTTGTTTTTGGCCAGCGCCGAGCGGCATCTGGGTTTTCCCATTGATGTGATTTCCGGACAAGAAGAAGCACGCCTTGTGTATGTCGGTGTGGCGCATGCCCTGCCGGGTGCTGAAGACATGCGTCTGGTGGTGGATATTGGCGGCGGTTCCACCGAACTGATTCTCGGCCAGGGCTCGCAAGCGTTGCTGACCGAAAGCATCGCGATTGGCAGCGGCACGTTGAGTACGCGGTTCTTTCGCGGCGGTGATATTTCTGCCGGCGCCCTGCAAGAAGCCGAACGTTTCGCCATCCTGCAATTTGAACGGGTTGCCCGGCGTTATCGGAGTCAGGGTTGGCAGCAGACCATCGGCTCGTCGGGTACCGCGCGCATGCTGGCCAAAGTGCTCAAGGCCAATCACCTCAATGACTTCGGCAAGGACGGCATCACCTACGCCGGCCTGTTGCGCCTGGCCCTGCTTCTGCTGAAAGTGAGCAATGTGCAACAGCTGCACCTCGCCGGCCTGCAACCGCACCGCCAAAGCATCCTGCCCGGCGGATTGGTATTGATGCTCGCGGCGTTCAAAGTATTCGGCATCTCGCAAATGGCCCCCTCCGAACCCGGCCTGCGCCTCGGCGTCCTGCACGGCCTGATGAGCAAGCATTGATCCCTTGTAGGAGTGAGCCTGCTCGCGAAAGCGTCTGCTCAGCCACATCGATGCTGGATGTGCCGCCCCCTTCGTGAGCAAGCCCACTCCCACTTTGGTTCTGTGCCAGTCAATGCATCCGCATACGCCTCTAGTCCCTGTGGGAGCGGGTTTGCCAGCGATGAGGCCGGCACACCAAAATCCGGCAGTGTTGACCATTAGGCCGAGTGTCAGCTCGCCTGCTCTTGATATTGATTCACAGGCCCCGTCGGAAGGCTGAGTGGAGGGATTTATCCGGGGGTGGGAGCGCAGCGACCGTTTGGCGCAGCCAAATGCATCGAGAGGAGGTGCAGCGCAGCAAACCGGAGGCGATGCGCCCGGATGAATTCCGGAGCGAAGGAACCCCGAGCCCCAGCGAGCGGGCCGAACGCTGGGGCAAAGCCTTTTGGGTTACCTTTTCGGCGTCTGGAAAAGGTGACCCGCCGTAAGGGCGGAACCCTAAGCCGCCGTTACCACAGCAATGGATATGTACTCAGTCAACAAAAACCCAGCCGCCCAACCCGACGCCTTCGCGAGCAAGCTCGGCTCCTACAAAAGCAAAAACAACATCAAAAGATCGCAGCTTTCGGCAGCTCCTACACAGGATGAGCGCAAGCTCGGCTGCAGCTTTTGATCTTGCGCTACCCGCCCCGTCGGAAGGCTGAGTGGAGGGATTGATCCGGGGGTGGGAGCGCAGCGACCGTTTGGCGCAGCCAAACACATCGAGAGGAGGTGCAGCGCAGCAAACCGGAGGCGATGCGCCCGGATGAATTCCGGAGCGAAGGAACCCCGAGCCCCAGCGAGCGGGCCGAACGCTGGGGCAAAGCCTTTTGGGTTACCTTTTCGGCGTTTGGAAAAGGTGACCCGCCGTAAGGGCGGAACCCTAAGCCGCCGTTACCGCAGCAATGGATATGTACCCAGTCAACAAAAACCCAGCCGCCCAACAGGACGCCATCGCCAGCAGGCTAGCTCCCACAGAGAATTACAGTCATTCACTGAGAAGTGGCCTGTCGGTACTGGCGAGGGGTAAAGCCTGTAGAGGCCTTGAACTGGCGAGTGAACGCACTGTGATCGGTGTACCCGCATTGCAGCGCAACGTCAGTGATCGGCAAATCGCTATGCAACAAGCGATGCGCATGCTCCAGCCGCACTTTCTGAATCATCTGCCGAGGCGTCAAATGGAACACGCGCTTACAGTAACGCTCCAGTTGCGCAACGGAAATACCAGCAATCCGGGTCAATTCCACCAAAGTCACCCGACGATTGAAATTCGCCCGAATGTGCTCATCGACAGCCGCCAATCGCTCAAACGCCGGATGCGTTTCACTGGCCGATTGCAGATCCACCGAAATCCCCGCCAGCCCAATAATCACCCCGTCACGGTTATACAGCGGCTGTTTGTGCGTCAGGCACCAGCCCGGTTCGCGACTGCCGTACAGGTGTAGCTCAAGCTGATCCTCCAGCACAAAGCCCTCCTCCAGCACTTTGCGATCCTGCTCGGTATAGCCCGGGCCTAGTTGCGCCGGGAACACCTGCGCACTGGTTTTACCGAGCAACGGACGCAAATCCTTCAAGCCACAACGTTGCACCAAGGTGCGGTTGGCGAGCACGTAACGCGCCTGCGTGTCCTTGATGAAAATCGCCGCATTGGGGATCACGTCGAGCATCGGCAACAGCAGCGCCGCACCGGCCAGTAACTCCTCCAGGGTCTGCGGACGATGGCCGCCGATGCCTTGGGACAGGATCGAAAACGCTTGCTGCATTACGGATTCCTCTTCAAACGCGGATCGGCCAAGTGCCCGCCCTGCGGCGTTCGCGTGCAGATTGCAGGATCAATGCAGGACTGTCGAGGGCCGCGATTAATCTGCGCCATTGTGCTGATTTCGTCATCCAACCCGCCGCAAAACATCAATCGCCATGCCGTCGATGAGTTCAAAGTCTGGCCGTCCCAGTGACACAACTGCCTATCCAATAACTCACAAGAAGGCGATGCCATGTCAGGCCAAGGCAAGTTCAAAAAACAGCTTTCACTGATCGACCTCACATTTATCGGGCTCGGAGCGATCTTCGGTTCCGGCTGGTTGTTCGCGGCCAGTCACGTGTCGGCGATTGCCGGGCCGGCGGGGATTTTCTCCTGGTTGCTGGGCGGTTTTGCCGTGTTGTTGCTGGGCATCGTTTACTGCGAACTGGGCGCGGCTTTACCGCGTGCCGGCGGCGTGGTGCGTTACCCGGTTTACTCCCACGGGCCGCTGCTCGGCTACCTGATGGGCTTCATCACCCTGATCGCGTTTTCCAGTCTGGTGGCGATCGAAGTAGTTGCCTCGCGCCAATACGCGGCGGCATGGTTTCCCGAGCTGACCCAGACGGGCAGCGGCAACCCGACGATCCTCGGCTGGATGGTGCAGTTCGGCCTGCTCTGCGTGTTTTTCCTGCTCAACTACCGCAGCGTGAAGACCTTCGCCAAGGCCAACAATCTGGTCAGCGTGTTCAAGTTCATCGTGCCGCTGCTGGTGATCGGCGTGCTCTTCACCTTCTTCAAACCGGCCAACTTCCAGGTGCAAGGTTTTGCGCCGTTTGGCTTGTCCGGTATCGAAATGGCAGTGTCGGCGGGCGGCGTGATTTTCGCCTATCTGGGGCTGACGCCGATCATCTCTGTGGCCAGCGAAGTAAAGAATCCGCAGCGCACCATTCCTATCGCGCTGATTCTCTCGGTGCTGCTGTCGACGCTGATTTATGTGCTGCTGCAAATGGCCTTTCTCGGCAGCATCCCCACCGAAATGCTCGCCAATGGCTGGGCCGGGATCAGCAAGGAATTTTCCCTGCCTTATCGCGACATCGCTCTGGCGCTTGGCGTGGGTTGGCTGGCCTATCTGGTGGTCGCCGACGCGGTGATCTCGCCAAGCGGTTGCGGCAACATCTACATGAACGCCACGCCGCGCGTGATCTACGGTTGGGCGCAGACTGGCACCTTCTTCAAAGTCTTCACCCACATCGACGAGAAATCCGGCATCCCGCGCCCGGCGCTGTGGCTGACCTTTGCCCTGTCGGTGTTCTGGACGCTGCCGTTCCCGTCGTGGGAAGCGCTGATCAACGTGGTCTCCGCCGCGCTGGTGCTGAGTTACGCCGTGGCGCCCGTGACGGTGGCAGCGTTGCGCCGCAATGCGCCGAACATGCCGCGTCCGTTCCGGGTCAAGTGCATGGGCGTGCTCGGGCCGGTGTCGTTCATCATCGCCGCGCTGATCGTTTACTGGTCGGGCTGGAACACCGTGTCGTGGCTGCTTGGCCTGCAAATTCTGATGTTCGTTGTGTACCTGCTGTGCGGCCGTTTCGTGCCGACCGCGCACCTTAATCTGGCCAGCCAGGTGCGCTCCTCGGCGTGGTTGATCGCCTTCTACGCGGTAACGATTGTGCTGTCGAAACTCGGCACCTTTGGTGGCCTCGGCATCCTCGCTCATCCGTTCGACACCATTGTCGTCGCCGTTTGCGCCACCGGTATTTATTACTGGGGCGCCGCGACGGGCGTACCGGCGCACCTGCTGCGTCTGGAAGAAGACGATGAAGAAAGCGAAGTCGCCGCCCCTGCCTCGACCGTGACCGTGCGCCCTGCCGGCGCCTACTGAAATCATCCAACGGGATCTATTCATGAAAGAAGTACACGTCATTGATTCCCACACCGGCGGTGAACCCACGCGTCTGGTGATGAGCGGTTTCCCCGATCTGGCCGGCACCACGATGGTGGAAAAGCGCGATGCCCTGCGCAATCAGCACGATGCCTGGCGCCGTGCCTGCCTGCTGGAACCGCGCGGTAACGATGTGCTGGTCGGCGCGCTGTATTGCCAACCGGTGTCGCCGGACGCCACGTGCGGGGTGATTTTTTTCAACAACGCCGGCTACCTCGGCATGTGCGGCCACGGCACCATCGGCCTGATCAACTCGTTGCAGTACCTGGGAAAAATCCAGCCGGGCGTGCACAAGATCGACACACCGGTCGGCCCGGTCAGCGCCACGTTGCATGACGACGGCTCGGTCACGCTGGGCAACGTCCCTGCTTACCGTCATCGCAAACAAGTGCCGGTGGATGTGCCGGGATTCGGCCGCGTCTTCGGCGATATCGCCTATGGCGGCAACTGGTTCTTCCTCGTTTCCGAACACGGCCAGACGCTGACGATGGACAACGTCGAACACCTCACCGCCTACACCTGGGCGATGCTCAAGGCCCTCGAAGACCAAGGTATTTACGGCGAAGACGGTGCGGTGATCGACCACATCGAACTGTTCGCCGATGACGCTAACGCCGACAGCCGCAACTTCGTCATGTGCCCCGGCAAAGCCTACGACCGCTCCCCGTGCGGCACCGGAACCAGCGCCAAACTCGCTTGCCTCGCCGCCGACGACAAGCTGCAACCCGGCGCGATCTGGGTGCAGGCGAGCATCACCGGCAGCCAATTCGAAGGCCGCTTCGAATGGGAGGGCGAGCGCATTCGCCCGTACATCACCGGACGCGCTTACATGACCGCCGACAGCACCTTGCTGATCGACGAAACAGACCCGTTCGCGTGGGGCATTTAAACCGCCACGCAGACTTTTCACCTCAATTTGAACGATGTGCCAAGGAGTTAAAACAATGAGCGATAACATCTTCACCGGTTGCATGCCGGCCCTGATGACCCCGTGCACCGCCCAGCGCAAACCGGACTTCGACGCGCTGGTGGCCAAGGGTCGCGAACTGATCGATATCGGCATGAGCGCCGTGGTGTATTGCGGCTCGATGGGTGACTGGCCGCTGCTCACCGAGGCCGAGCGGCAGGAAGGCGTGGCGCGTCTGGTGGCGGCGGGTATTCCAACGATTGTCGGCACCGGCGCGGTGAATTCCCGTGAAGCAGTCGCCCACGCGGCGCATGCGGCAAAAGTCGGCGCGCAAGGTTTGATGGTGATTCCCCGCGTACTGTCCCGTGGCGCTTCGGCGACTGCGCAAAAGGCCCACTTCGCAGCCATTCTGCAAGCGGCGCCGAACCTGCCGGCGGTGATCTACAACAGCCCTTACTACGGCTTCGCCACCCGCGCCGACCTGTTCTTCGAACTGCGCCGCGAGTTCCCGAACCTGATCGGCTTCAAGGAATTTGGCGGCGGCGCCGACCTGCGCTACGCCGCTGAAAACATCACCTCCAAAGATGAAAACGTGACGCTGATGGTCGGCGTCGACACGCAAGTGGTGCACGGTTTCGTCAACTGCAACGCCACCGGCGCAATCACCGGCATCGGCAACGCCCTGCCTCGCGAAGTGCTGCAATTGGTCGCGCTGAGCAAGAAGGCTGCCCAAGGAGACGCGAAGGCGCGGCGTCAGGCGCGGGAGCTGGAATCGGCATTGGCGGTGCTGTCGTCGTTCGATGAAGGCTGCGACCTGGTGCTGTATTACAAGCATCTGATGGTGCTCAACGGCGACAGGGAATACACCCTGCACTTCAACGAAACCGATGCGTTGAGCGACTCGCAACGGCGTTACGCCGAGAAGCAGTACGCGCTGTTCCGTCACTGGTACGAGAACTGGTCGGCGGAACAAAACTTCGCCTGATCCTTGCTTTCGCCTGCCGTGAAGTTTTTAGCTCACGGCGGGCATCACTTTCTTATCGGGAAAACACCATGACGCTGACGGGCCACATGCTGATCGGGCAGCACATTATCGCGGGTAATCGCGAAGCCATTCGGGGCATCAACCCGGCCACGAACGCCACGCTGGAACCGGCGTATGCCGGCGGTTCAGCGGAACATGTCGAGCAGGCTTGCGCATTGGCCTGGGCGGCGTTCGACGCTTATCGCGAGACAACCCTGAATGTCCGCGCCGAATTTCTTGAAAGCATTGCCGTGGCAATCGAAGCCCTCGGCGATGAATTGATCGACCGCGCCATGGCTGAAACCGGCCTGCCGCGCCCTCGCCTGCTGGGTGAACGCGGGCGCACTTGCCAACAATTGCGAATGTTCGCGCGCACCGTGCGCGCGGGCGAATGGCTGGATGTGCGCGTCGACAACGCGCAGCCGGATCGTCAACCGATGCCGCGTTCGGATCTGCGTCAACGGCAGATTGCGCTGGGGCCGGTGGCGGTGTTCGGCGCGAGTAATTTTCCCTTGGCGTTTTCGGTGGCGGGCGGCGATACGGCATCGGCGCTGGCGGCCGGCTGCCCGGTGATCGTCAAGGCGCACAGTGCGCATCCCGGCACCAGTGAACTGGTTGGCCGCGCGGTGGCACGGGCGGTGAAAACCTGTGGTTTGCCGCAAGGCGTGTTTTCGCTGCTGTACGGTTCCGGGCGCGAAGTCGGTATCGCGCTGGTCAGCGATCCACGCATCAAAGCAGTCGGTTTTACTGGCTCGCGCAGCGGTGGTCTGGCGCTGATGCAAGCGGCGCAGTCGCGGCCCGAGCCGATTCCGGTGTATGCGGAAATGAGTTCGATCAACCCGGTGCTGCTGTTTCCGGCGGCATTACAGAAGCGCACTCAGGCATTGGCCGATGGGTTTGTGGCTTCGCTGACATTGGGCGCCGGGCAGTTTTGTACCAACCCGGGATTGGTGATTGCGCTGAAAAGTACAGCGCTAGACAGTTTTATCGCCGCTACGGCCGAGCGGATTAAAAACAGTCCGGCGCAGACAATGCTCACCCCGGGGATCTTCAACGCCTATGAATCGGCGGTGAATGCACTGGCGGATAACACTCGGGCGAGTGTGGCTGGCATCGGCCAGATCGGCAGCGGCCCAAATCAGGGCCAGGCGCATGTATTTGTCAGCGACGCCGCCGATTTCCTCGCTGATCACAATCTGCAGGGCGAAGCCTTTGGCGCCGCATCGTTGATCGTGCAATGCGCCAGCGTGGATGAAATGCGGGAAGTCACCGAGCGTCTGGAAGGTCAGTTGACCGCGACGCTGCACCTTGATGATGAAGACCTTGATCACGCCCGCGCGCTGCTGCCGACACTGGAGCGCAAGGCCGGACGCTTGCTGGTGAATGGCTGGCCGACCGGCGTCGAAGTCTGCGATGCAATGGTGCACGGCGGGCCTTTCCCGGCGACGTCAGACTCGCGCACAACGTCGGTGGGCACGGCGGCGATCCTGCGTTTTCTGCGCCCGGTCTGTTATCAGGATTTCCCCGACAGCTTGTTGCCGACAGCACTTAAACACGCCAATCCGTTGCACCTGAGTCGCCTGCTCGATGGGCACAGGGAAGCACTGACCAATGACGAATAACGTCTCCCACGACATCGCTGTGGTCGGCGCCGGCATCATCGGCGTCGCCTGCGCCTTGCGCTTTGCGCGCCAGGGTTTGCGCGTGGTCGTCATCGATCAACAGCTACCGGGCCACGGCGCTTCTTTCGGCAACGCCGGGCATCTGGCGACCGAACAGGTGTTCCCGATTGCCGATGCGTCGATCCTCAAACGCCTGCCGGCCATGCTGCTCGACCCGATGGGGCCGTTGCGGCTGGACTGGAAATACCTGCCCCGCGCCTTGCCGTGGTTCACGCGGCTGCTCTTGAACCTGCGGGCGGAACCGTTTCAGAAAACCGTGGCCGGATTACGCGCGCTGAATGAAAGCAGTCTGGATGCCTGGCAGCGCTTGCTCGTCGACATCCAGCGGCCGGACTTGCTGAAAGTCGACGGCTCGTTGCTGGTGTTCGAACGCCCGGAATCACGTCAGGCCATCGGCGCGTTGCAAGCTCGATTGCGACAGCAGGAAGTACCTGTCGATTATTGGCAGGCCAAGGCGATTCAGGACACGGCGCCGCAACTCAGCGAGCAGATTCAGGGCGGTTTGTTTTTTCCGCGCACCGGGCATTTCATCGACCCGTACCGGGTGGTGTGCGAATTGGTTGAAGCGGCGAAAGCCTGCGGCGTGAGTTTTCTGCAGCAGCAGGTGCAGGGAGGCCATGTTCAGGAAAACGGCGTTTCGCTGATTACCGGAAATGGTGGCTTGACCGCAAGCCGCGTGCTGATTGCCTGCGGCGCGCACTCGGCGAAACTGACCGCTGCGCTGACCGGCAAAAAAGTACCGCTGGACACCGAGCGCGGTTATCACCTGATGTTGCCGCAGGAACAGGGTCGACTGCCCTTCCCGGTCACCTCGCTGGAACGCAAGTTCATCATGACGCCGATGACCGAAGGGTTGCGGCTGGCGGGTACGGTTGAGTTCGCCGGGCTGGAGAAACCACCGAGCATGGAGCGCGCGTGGCAGTTGCATCGGTTGAGTCAGGGCTTGTTTCGCACGGATCTGAGTGCTGAAGCGGCGACACCGTGGATGGGCTTTCGGCCGTCATTGCCGGATTCGCTGCCGGTGATTGATCAGGTGTGCGGGGGCAAGGTGTTGCTTGCGTTTGGTCATCAGCATTTGGGGCTGACGCAGGCGGCGGTGACGGCGGAGATGGTTGTCGGGATGGCGTTGAGTGAGTTGCCAAGAAGCGAACCTTACAGACTTGACCGTTTCTAAAAATCTGTGGGAGCGGGCTTGCTCGCGAAGGCGTCCGTTCAGCCACTCTGATTGCTGAATGACACACCGCATTCGCGAGCAAGCCCGCTCCCACATTTGGAATTTGTCAGGCCATAAAATTTGGTTTCTTCAGGCGTCGTAGAAAGGGGCGACCGATACCCGGCTACCGACAAAGAAACTGTCCGCCACCAACCGCAACGGCTGCAAATCCAGATCACTGCCCTTCTCGGCAATCAACTGCTGAAAATGCCGATACACCGCCGCGTACTCACCCTCTTCCGATACGGCCTGACGCACGCCATCAATACTCAACAGCGCCCCACCGTTATCCAATCGCAGCACGCCTTCCTTGCAACGAACCTCAATACTCCACAACTCATCGTGCCCATGATCAAAATCAAACTCCGCCCGCACATCGAGCTGCTGCGCATTCGACATTTTGATCGAAGCGGCAATCGGTGATTGGCAGTTTTCCGGCACGCGCAGTTCTGCGGATTCGACAAACAGCGGCAGCGCCAAAAGGTGAGTGACAATCGACAAGGCATTGATGCCCGGGTCGAATACGCCGAGGCCGCCGGGTTGCCAGATCCACGTCTGGCCGGGGTGCCACTTGCGCACGTCTTCTTTCCAGTCGATCTGTACGCTTTGCAAAGTTCGCGTAGCGAGCCAGTCACGGGCGATTTCGATGCCCGGCGCATAGCGTGAATGCCAGGCAAACAAGGCACTGACGCCCTGCTCTTTTGCCTGATCGACCAAGGCCATGGCCTCGCCCAACGTTGCGCACGGCGGCTTTTCCACCAGCACATGTTTGCCCGCCGCCAGCGCTTGCTGCACCAGGGCAAAGCGACCTTGCGGCGGCGTGCAAAAGGCAATCGCATCCACCGGCGGGCCATTTTCGAGCAACTCGCTCAGCGACTGAAAATTCTCTACGCCAGCGCAGGGTTTGCCTTGGGTGGCGACGGACACCAACTGGAATGCGCGGTTGACGTTGATCGCCGGGACGTGTTGATCCTGAGCAATCTTGCCGTAGCCCACCAGACCGAGACGGATTGGTTGCATCAATGACTCCTGCTTGAGTTTTTTGTTTTATGCAGCGAACCGGCAGATTACCCGCAAACGCCGCGAGCGTCTGTCACCGCAAAGTCACAACGGCGCACAGGATCAGGCAAGGATCGCACAGGAATGCACTACTTCCCGGCCCACCGAAAAGCGAAGAATGTCACCACGACAAACCGATTGAGGATGTTCCCATGCTTGTACAAGCCTACGGCGCCCACGCTGGCGACAACCCCCTTGAGCCCATGCAGATCAACCGCCGCGCCCCGGCGGCCCATGATGTGCAGATCGATATCGCCTTCTGCGGCATCTGCCATTCGGACTTGCACCAGGTGCGCGCGGAATGGGCCGGCACGCAATTCCCTTGTGTGCCGGGGCATGAAATTGTCGGTCGGGTGTCAGCAGTTGGCGCGCATGTCAGCGATTACAAGGTGGGCGATCTGGTCGGCGTCGGTTGCATCGTCGACAGCTGCAAACACTGCGACGACTGTGAGTCCGGGCTGGAAAACTACTGCGACGGCATGATCGGCACCTACAACTTCCCGACCCCGGACGCACCGGGCTGGACGATGGGCGGTTACGCGCAAAACATCGTCGTGCATGAACGCTACGTGTTGCGCATCCGCCATCCCGAAGCGCAACTGGCCGCCGTCGCGCCGCTGCTGTGCGCGGGCATCACCACTTATTCACCGCTGCGTCACTGGAACGCCGGGCCGGGCAAGAAGGTCGGCGTGGTTGGCATCGGTGGTTTGGGCCACATGGGCATCAAACTGGCGCATGCCTTGGGCGCGCGCGTTGTGGCGTTCACTACTTCGGAATCCAAGCGCGAAGCGGCGTTGGCGCTGGGTGCCGATGAAGTGGTGGTTTCTCGCAATCCTGAGGAAATGGCTGCGCACGCGAAGAGTTTCGATTTGATCCTCAACACTGTCGCGGCGCCGCATGATCTCGATGCGTTTCTGGTGCTGCTCAAACGTGACGGTGCCTTGACCCTCGTCGGCGCGCCGGCCACGTCGCACCCAGCGCCGAACGTGTTCAATCTGATCATGAAACGCCGCACGATTGCGGGTTCGATGATTGGCGGTATTGCTGAAACTCAGGAGATGCTGGATTTCTGTGCCGAGCACGGCATCGTTTCGGATATCGAATTGATCCGGGCGGATCAGATCAATGCCTCGTATGAGCGGATGCTCAAGGGTGATGTGAAGTATCGGTTTGTGATCGATAACGCGACGTTGGCCGGCTAAACATCAAATCGGTGGCAGCGCTGTCGTAGCGGCGCTGCCATCGTAATCTCATCGAATCTGCCATTCCCGCATTGCCTTCTGTCGTCATCTGCACTGATCGGTCACAAAAAAGTAGCGGCGGTTTGGCGCCTTCTGCACAATCCGCGAACGCTGCACAAAACCTATAAAAAAGTGATCGCCTGATGAAACTGCAACCGCTGCCACCGCTCAACAGTCTGGTGGCATTCGAGGCCGCCGCCCGGCATTTGAGCTTTACCTTGGCCGCCCGTGAACTCAACGTCACGCAAGGCGCAATCAGCCGACAGATTCGTGTGCTCGAGGATTATCTGGGCACACCGCTGTTCGCGCGTACCACGCGTGAAATCAACCTGACCGTCACTGGCAAAAAGTACTGTGAAAGCGTGCGCGAGAATCTGCAACAGCTCGCCCACGCGACGGCCGGTGTCCGCCATTGGCGTGGCGCGCAGCAGGTGACGGTGGTGACCAGCACCGCGATGGCGTCGCTATGGCTATTGCCGCTGGTCTCGGAATTTCAGCGACAGAACGAAGAAATTGACCTGCGCATTATCGCTACGGATCAGATCAGCGATTTCTCGCGCCTTGATTGTGATCTGGCGCTGTATTACTGCAGCACACCACCGAAGAATATGCTGGTTACGCCGCTGTTCAGTGAGGAAATTTTCCCGGTGTGCAGCCCTGCCTATCTCGCTCAGCACCCAGAAATCAGTGATCCACAGCACTTGGGTGAATGCACCTGGCTGTGGCTGGAGGATCCGCAAAGTGACTGGATCGGCTGGAAGGACTGGTTTGATCATTTGGGCTACCCGGTGCCGACACCGCGACGGCGGATCAACATCAATAGCTATTCAATGCTGATTCAATCGGCGCTCGCCGGACAAGGCATTGCGTTGGCTTGGTCGAACCTGATGGGAGACCATCTGCACAACGGCAATCTGGTTAAACCGATTGATGTGTATCTTCGCACCGATGCGCAGTTCTGCATGCTCGAGCCCATGGGCCGAGCAGCGAACAGACAAAGCGTCAATCGCTTCCGGCAGTGGTTGATGAGCCATCTTGGGCAAACGATCGCAGCTTGAAAAAAAGGCACCGGCGATATAAACGCCGGTGCCTTTTTACTTCTGAAAAACTGTCAATTCACGCCAGTTCGCGGGGCGCCATTACCGCTGCGAAAGCGCCGTTCTCCGCTTGCGTTGTCGGATCGTTGGCGGTGGCGCGCATCACCATCAGACCCTCGACCGAACTCATGGTATCGGCCCGCAGGCTGCGGATCAGACTGTAGACAGTGACCAAGAGAAACACGGCGATGGGCAGGCCGATAATGATGCTTGCCATCTGAATTGCCACCAGCCCTCCAGCGAGCAATAACCCGCCGGCAATCGCCCCCTCCAGCACACACCACAACACCCGAATCCAGTTGGGCGGGTTGATACTGCCGACCGAGTTGAGCATGCACAGCACTTGCGTCCCGGCATCGGCCGCCGTGACGAAATGCACGGCCAGCAACAAACAAACGATCACACAAAGGATAGCGCCAGTGACCGGGCCGTCCAGCCGCTCCAGCAACGTGAACATCGCGGCGGTGGTTTCTTTTTGGGTCGCTTGCAGTACCGGGCCGCCGGTAAATGGCTGCGCTTCAACCTGCTCGGCCACCGGCAATTGTGCATGGGCATGACGGGCCTGCTGCTCGTCTTTTAATGCCGCCCCGCCGAATACCGACATCCACAAAATGGTCACCAGCGTCGGCACCACTAACGCCCCGAGAATAAGTTCGCGAATGGTTCGTCCCTTGGAAATCCGCGCGATGAACAAGCCTACGAACGGCCCCCACGTCATCCACCAGGGCCAGTAAAAGGCTGTCCAGCTGTTCTGCCACGGCGTGTCGGCCTGGGTGTCGGTCCAGAAACTCAGACCGACAATGTGCTGGACGTAATCGCCCATCGATTCAAAGAAAAAATTGAGGATATAGCGCGTCGGGCCCAGGCACAGCACCACCAACATCAGCCCGAATGACAGCCACATGTTCAAGGTCGACAGGCGTTTCATGCCTTTGGACAAACCCGCCACCAGCGACACCGCTGCGATGAAGCTGACAAATGCAATGATCGACAGTTGAAAACCGATGCTCACCGGTATCTGAAACACCTGATGCAGACCGGTATTGATTTGCACCACGCCAAGGCCCAGGGATTGCGAGACACCAAACGCGGTGATTGCCACGCCGAGGATGTCGACCACGTGACCGATCGGCCCATAGATACGTTTGCCAATCAACGGATAAAGGATCGAGCGCAGCGCCAGCGGCAAGCCTTTGCAATAAGCAAAATAAGCCAGGCTGACGCCAATCATGGTGAAGATCGCCCACGGGTGCAGGCCCCAGTGAAACAGCGTCAGGCGCATCGCAACCGTTGCCGCTTCATCACTCAGACCCGGCGCGAAGGGGTTATTGGCGTAATGCAGAACGGGTTCGGCAACCGACCAGAAGATCAAGCCAATGCCCATGCCGGCACTGAAGAGCATCGCAATCCATGCGCTGAAACTGAACTCCGGAACGTCATGTTCTCGACCCAGTTTGAGTGCGCCGTAACGGCTGCACGCAATCATCAGCAACACGCCAAGCAGGCCGCTGACCAGGGCCAGATAAAACCATTTGAAGTTGTGGAGGATGGCGTCGGATGCGGTCTTGAACACCACCGTTGCCTGATCGCCTTTTAACGCGCAGAGCAGAACGAAGGCAACGACCATGGCAACCGACACGATAGTCACGGTTGGATTGAGCCCTTTGAAGAGGCCACTTTTGGCACGCATCAGCTATCTCCCTTGTTTTTGTAGTAGGCGCTGTACGGGATTTTTTGTAGGCAACGTCTGTCACCCATTGCGCGACCAACAATGAGCGAGCCATCGGCACGCAACAAACCATTTAATCTCATCGATTGATGAGATTTCGGCATGAATGACTGCACCACTCATAAATGACTTTTTCTCATCAATCCGCGTTGAAAAATGGTTTGTTCGCGCCCTGCCCCGACCTCAAGAATCACTCCAGCCACAGGCCGAAAAGGCCGACCTACCGTGCGATCTGGAGAAAACAATAATGGGCATCGCCAACCTCATTCCCGTACACAGTCTGGAAAACGTCCTCGCCCCTATCGAGCACGCTCACGGCCTGACCAACGATTTTTATACCGAGCAACACTACTTCGAACTCGACCGTGATCAGGTGATGGGCAAGAACTGGGCGTGCATCGGTTTCGCCACCGACTTGCCAACCAATGCCTACGTCAAACCCGTGGACTTTATGGGACTGCCGCTGTTGATGATGCGCAACCGTGAAGGTCAGGTGCAGGTCTTCCACAACGTGTGCAGCCACCGGGGCGTGAAACTGGTGCAGGAAGCCGGCACCGTCCAGGGCATGATCCGCTGCCCTTACCACTCCTGGACTTATGACCTCAATGGTGCCTTGCGCGGCACCCCGCACGTGGGTGGTATCAACCAGCACAAAGACGAACGTTTCGCCTGTGAAAAACATGGTTTGAAAGCGCTGCGCAGTGCGATCTGGATGGACATGGTCTTCATCAATCTGTCTGGCGATGCCCCTGCACTGGAAGACGCCCTCGCCCCGTTGACCGAACGCTGGAAGCAGTTCCTTGGCGACGACGGCATGAGCCTGATGCGTCGCGAAGGCAACAGCGGTGCCATGGCGATCGAAGTCAACTGCAACTGGAAACTGGCGGTCGAGAACTATTGCGAGGCCTATCACTTGCCGTGGGTGCACCCGAGCCTGAACACCTACTCACGCCTGGAAGACCACTACAACATTCTCTTTGATCAATTCGCCGGTCAGGGCAGCTACGCCTACAACCTGTCGGACGTCGCCGGTACGCACCTGCCGACCTTCCCGTCGTGGCCAGTGGATCGCCTGCGCAACGCCGAATACGTGGCGTTCTTCCCTAACGTGCTGCTCGGCATCCAGGCCGACCACGCGTTCGCGATGATGCTGGAGCCGATCGCTCCGGGTAAAACCGTTGAGCATCTGCGCTTGTTCTATGTCGGTGACGAGGCGCTCGACCCGCATTACGAAGCCGCTCGCAATGCAGTCATGGCGTCGTGGCGTGTGGTGTTCGCCGAGGACATCGCTTCAGTTGAAGGCATGCAAAAAGGTCGCAGTTCGCCGGGTTACAACGGCGGTGCGTTCTCTCCGGAAATGGATTTGCCAACCCATTACTTCCACAAGTGGGCCGCGCGTTCGCTGCTCGACAGCGTCAAGCCAGCCTCTGCGGGAGAATGAACATGACCACCACACATTGGCTCAACTTCATCGACGGGCAGTGGGTCGACAGCGACCAACACTTGACCATTCTCAACCCGGCAGACAATCAGCCGGTCGCGACCATGGCCCAGGCCAGTGTCGACGATGCCGAGCGCGCCTTGCAGGCCGCGCGCCGTTGCGCTGACAGCGGCGACCTGATGCGCGTGCGTCCGGCGCAGCGCGTCACCTGGTTGTTGGAAATTGCCCGACAGATTCGTCTGGTCGCCGAAGAAGGCGCGCAGATTCTCTGTGCCGAAAACGGCAAAACCCTGAACGACGCCCGCGACGAGTTCACCGAAGCGGCGCGGTACTTCGAGTACTACGCCGGGATGGCCGACAAAATCGAAGGTATTTCCGTGCCGCTGGGTAACGGCTACATGGATTTCACCGTTTACGAACCCATGGGCGTGTCCCTGCAGATCGTGCCGTGGAATTTTCCGGTATCCATCTGTGCCCGCTCCCTGGCACCGGCACTCGCCGCAGGCAATGCCGTGGTGGTGAAGTCGCCGGAGCTTTCGCCGTTGGGTCTGTGTGTGTTGATGCAGGCCATCGAGCGCGCGGGCCTGCCGCAGGGCGCGGTCAATCTGATCTGCGGGCGTGGCCGCGAAGTCGGCGCTTATCTGGCCGGGCACAAACAGGTTGACCAGATCGTCTTCACCGGTTCGGTGCCGACCGGCCAGAGTATCCTGCGCGCCGCCGCTGAAAACGCGGTGCCGAGCGTGATGGAGTTGGGCGGTAAATCCGCGGCACTGGTGTTCGCCGATGTTGATCGTGAGCAACTGCTGAGCAGTGTGCGCAACGGCATTTTCTTTAATGCCGGGCAGGTCTGCTCGGCCATGTCGCGGTTGCTGGTAGAGCGCTCGATTTACGCTGAAGTGGTCGAACAGGTTGCCCAAATGGCGCGCAACTTGCGCGTTGGCCCCGGCGCGGAAAACGCCGAGCTGACGCCAGTGATTTCCTCGGGCCAGTTACGCGGCATCGAAGCGATGTGCCAACGGGCGCAAGCGCAAGGCGCGCGAGTGGTCGCCGGTGGCGAAGCGCTTAGCGGAACCACCGGCAACTACATGCAGCCGACAGTGTTCTGCGATGTCACTCCCGACATGGAAATTGCCTCAAGCGAAGTGTTCGGCCCGGTGCTGGCAATCATGCCGTTCGACACTGAAGCGCAAGCTATTGCCTTGGCCAACGGTACCGATTTCGGTCTGGTGGCCGGTGTCTTCACCCAAGATCTGAACCGCGCCTTTCGCTGCGGGCGGCGTTTGCGCGCAGGCCAAGTATTCATCAACGAGTGGTATGCCGGCGGCATCGAGACACCGTTTGGAGGCGTCGGTCTGTCCGGCTACGGTCGCGAGAAAGGTCAGGAAGCGCTCTACAGCTATGTGCGTACCAAGAACCTGGCCGTGCGCATTCAGGGCGAGTGAGGACTGAACCATGAAAAAGTGGCTGTGCATTATTTGTGGCTGGATCTACGACGAAGCCCTCGGCTGGCCCGAGGACGGTATTGTCGCCGGAACCCGCTGGGAGGACATTCCCGATGACTGGTTGTGCCCGGAATGCAAGGTTGGCAAAAGCGATTTCGAGATGATCGAAATCAGCGAAGCCCCCGCCCCCGCGCCGATCGCCGTCATCGGCGTCAAGCCTGTTATCGCACCCGTTACCGCCGCGAAATCTATGGCCGCAGTGGCCGGGCCGGTGGTCATCATCGGTAGCGGTCATGCCGGCTACGGCCTGGCAGCGGCGCTGCGCAAGCAAGATCCGAATATAGAGATTCGCGTGCTGACGCGTGAATGCGGGCACGTGTATTCCAAACCTGCCCTGTCGATTGCCTTGGCTCAGGGACGCAGTGCGACCGCGCTGGCCAGTGAAAGTCCGTTGGCGATCGAGCAGCGTTTGGGCATTCGCGTTTACCCGCACTGCCATGTCGAGCGAATTGACGCGGCGTCCGGGCGTTTGCACACCAATCTGGGGGAAATGAGTTACGGGCAACTGGTACTGGCCAGCGGCGCGGCGCCGATCCGCGTGCCGGTCGAAGGGTGCTCGGAAGCCATGGTCAGCGTCAATAATCTCGCCGACTATCAGGCCTTCCGCTCTCACCTCGAGGGCGTGCGGCGCATCGCGATCCTTGGCGACGGGCTGATTGGCTGTGAGTTCGCCAATGACCTGGCCAGCAGCGGCTACGAGGTTCGCGTGATTGGCCTCGGCGCGTGGCCGATGGAACGTCTATTGCCGCAGGCGGCGGGTCAGCATCTGCAAAACACCCTTGGCGAACTGGGTGTGCAATGGAACCTGCAGACCACCCTGCAGCGCATCGAACGTGGCGAACACGGCTTCGACTTGACCCTGGCCAACGGCGAAACGCATCAGGCTGATCTGGTTCTATCGGCGATCGGGCTGCGACCCAACCATGATCTGGCCACCGCCAGCGGCATCGCGTGCGGACGCGGGATCAAGGTCGACGACTGTTTGCAGACATCGACGCCGGGCATTTATGCCTTGGGCGACTGCATCGAAATCAACGGACAACTGATGCCGTATCTGGCGCCGATCAATCAGGGCATTGATGCCTTGGCCCGCACACTGCTCGGGCAGCCAACCGCCGTGCGTTACCCGCTGATGCCGGTGACGGTGAAAACCCCCGCCGCGCCACTCTGCCTGCTGCCGGCACCGCCCGACTGCGCGGGCCAATGGCGAATCGAACCGACCGCCGACGGTTTGAGTGCGGCGTTCCACGATGATAGCGGTGCCTTGCGCGCCTTCGCCTTGCTCGGACGCCAGGCACAACAACAGCGCAGCGCCTGGCTGCAAACCTGCCAACTCGCCCAATCCAACGTGGCCTGAGAACAACACTATGAACAACCGCGCAATTCACTTGCCACACGATGACCAGGACTGCGGCTGGTACGCCGCCCTGCCCGCGCCAGTTGCACCGCGTCGGCTGACGGGTCGGCAACAGGTTGACTACGCCGTGATCGGCGCCGGTTTTGCCGGGTTGGCCGCCGCCCGCCAGTTGGCCGAACATCTCCCGGACGCACGTATCGTGCTGGTCGATGCCCAGCGTGTTGGTTACGGCGCGTCAGGGCGCAACTCCGGTTTCGTTATCGACTTGCCGCACAAGATGGCTCTGGAACATCCGGATCCGGCCCACAAACAGCGCCTGCTCGGGTTGAACCGCAGCGCCATCGCGCAGTTGCAACGCTTGATCGGCGAACACCGGATCGATTGCCAATGGTCACACGCCGGTAAATATCAGGGCGCAGTCGGTGCACGGGGTTTGGCGTATCTGGAGCATTTCGAACACTTGATGCGTGAACTCGGTGAGCCGTTTCACAGCGTCGAGGGCGATCAACTGGCCAACGTTCTCGGCACCCGCCACTACCGTCGCGCGGTGTACACGCCCGGCAGCTATCTGATGCAGCCGGCCGCGTTGGTGAGGGGGTTGGCCGACTCGCTGCCGGGCAACGTCGAGTTGCTCGAAGAGTCGCCGATTCAGGGTTTGCAACGTGATGCTCAGGGACAATGGCTGCTGCAAGGTCGCGACGGGCAAATCCGCACGCCGCGCCTGTTGCTGGGAACGAGTATTTTCACCCAGGAGTTCGGCTACCTGCGCAGTCGTCTGCTGCCAGTGATGACTTTTGCCAGTTGGACGCGACCGCTGACTCAGGCAGAAATGGACGCCATCGGCATGCAGGCTGATTGGGGGCTGACGCCGGCCGACCATGCCGGCACCACCGTGCGCATGACCCAGGATCGACGCTTGATGATCCGCAACACCTACAAGCATGTGCCGCGCTACGGCAAAAGCGTCAGCGACAGCACTCGGCAGGAAATTCGTGCTGGCCATCGCAAGGCGTTGATCTCGCGATATCCGCAATTGGCTAACGTTGAATTCACGCACACTTGGGGTGGCGTCTACGCCATTTCGCGCAACTTCACCAACTTCTTCGGTGAGCTGGAAGACGGTGTCTACGCGACCGCTTGCGACAATGGTGTCGGTGCGGCATGGGGCACGATTTCCGGCACGTTGCTGGCGGATCTGGCCGTGGGTGCCGACTCACAATCGCTGAGTGATATTCGCAACGTCACCGGCATGCCGTCACGCAATCCACCCGAACCGTTGCTCGGTCTGGGCGTGCGTACCCGAATCCGCCTGGCCGCGTGGAACAGCCGGAGCGAACTGTGAAAACCTTGACTGGCAAAGGCCCGGTACGCCGCATCGACCATCGCGATCTCGACTTTGTCCATCGCGGCGGCCCGCCCGGCGCAGCGATGGTTGCGCGGGCGCTGAGCAATGAGGTCTCGCCGAACCTGGGCGTCGGCTTCGCTCGCTGGGAAGGCGCCGAAGTCAGCTGGACTTTGCTGTATGACGAAGTCATCTTCGTCATCGAAGGCTGCTTTGAGCTCACGGCCAACGGCGAGCATCACCGGGTCGAACCCGGGCAGATGCTGTGGATTCCTGAAGGCACTGAGCTCATTTACGGCGGTCATGCCTTGTTTGGCTACGTGGTCTATCCGGGTGACTGGAAGCAACGACACGGTTTGAACTGAAGGTGTAGCGCCCTTCTTCGAACCGCTAACTCAGAGAGCGTTGATGTCAGTCAGAAGTGAACGTGGCGCCACAGCCTGTGGCTTGTTGGCGATTGTCTTGTGGAGCACCGCCGCCGCATTGATCCGCAGCGTTAGTGAGATGTTCGGCCCCTTGGCGGGTTCGGCGCTGATCTATTCGCTGGGGGCCGTCATGCTCGTGGCCCTGTTGGGGCGACCGCGTTTGCGGGCGACATCGTGGCGTTATCTGATCGGCGGCAGCGCGTTGTTTGTGGCGTATGAAGTGTGCCTGTCGCTGGCGCTGGGGTTCGCCAACAGTCGTCATCAAGCGATTGAGCTGGGAGTGGTCAATTACTTGTGGCCGTGCCTGACCGTGTTGCTGGCGATTGTCATGAACGGGCAAAAGGCGCGCTGGATGATTGTCCCAGGCACGGCGCTGGCATTGTTCGGCATAGTCTGGGTGGTCAGCGGCGAGGGCTTGTCGGTGGACTCCATTGTCGCCAACGTTCAGTCCAATCCGCTCAGTTACAGTCTGGCGCTGGCCTGTGCGATCACGTTCGCGTTGTACTGCAACATCACCCGGCGTTATGCCGGAGGACAGAATCTTGTGGTGCTGTTTTTCGTGCTGACGGCCATTGTCCTGTGGGGCAAATACGCAGTGAGCGGCGAGATAATGCCGGCATTCTCCCTGCGCAACAGTCTGGAGCTGATCGCCGCCAGCACGGCCATGGCCGGTGGCTATGCGTTGTGGAACATGGGTATTTTGCGTGGCAACCTCACGTTACTCGCCACCGCCTCGTATTCCGCGCCGGTGCTGTCATCGGCGTTTGGCGCGGTGTGGTTGGGTGCGGCGCTGAATGTGCAGTTTTGGCAGGGCGCGGTGCTGGTGACGGTGGGGTCATTGCTGTGCTGGTGGGCTACCCGTCAGCAGGTGAATGCCTGAAAGGAGCACAAAGCATTGGGTTAAACCTTCTCACCACTGTTTATTTTATTGGGTGGCTCACGCTGTGATTCACCTGCAATGCCGCCGCATGATGCATCGCCAAATGCCCGGTCTTGTCGCTTTTGACTTCGTACTGGGGCTCTTGCTTTGAAGCAGGTCGATGCCGTCCCATGAACTCGACATCCCGCGTATGCACCTTGACCACCGTGCCGCGAATCTCGCCGGCCTCGCTGTTCCAGCGCACCGCGTCGCCGACCTTGAATGACGTGCTCATGGCAATCCCCTCACTGCGCTGGCGGATGCTCACTCGATACCGAGTTGGCGGCGTCCACATCCGTCATGTCCTCGTCGAGCGGTGACTCGTCATCGGCAGGCAATGGAACCTCTGGTTGATCGCGTTTCGGGTCGTGTCCCGTTTCATTGTCCGTGGTGCGCGTCACGTCTTGCTGCGACTTGTTGCCCGGTGCATTTTCATCGATGTCCATGACTGGCTCTCCACTTGGCCGCACGGAAAATCCGCGCTTAAAGGTGAGAGACAACGGCACCGCGCAAGTGCCGGGTACTGGACGAACGGTGCACGTGCTCACCATCAAGCCAAATTAGCTGGCCAACAGTGTTTTGGTCATTGCCATCGAGGTGTTCAGCGACTGCCCCGTACGCTGCAATTTGTTCAGCAAACTGGCGCCCAGCCACAGCTGATACAGGGTTTCCGCCAGATGCCGGGCATCACCGGTCGGCAGGGTCTTTTTGGCTTGGCCTTGCTCGATGCACAGCGTGATGCGCGAGACCACTTGCTCGGCGCCGTCGCGCAGGGTCAGGCGCATCGATTCGGACAGGTCGGCAACTTCGGCGCTGAGTTTTACCACCAGGCACTCATCGCCGTGGCCTTCGAGGGTGCAGCGGTCTTGCCAGCCCTGCCAGTAATCCATCAGCCGTTCATAGGCGGTCAGCCCCGGCAGGGTCAGGCGCCGCTCCATGTCGGCCAGATAACCGACGAAGTAATCCTCGAGCAAGGCCTGGCCGTAAAGCTCTTTGGATTTGAAGTAGTGATAGAACGAGCCCTTGGGCACGCCAGCCGTTTGCAGGATTTCGTTGAGGCCGACACTGGTGAAGCCCTTCTCGGCCATCATCCGGTGGCCGGTGTCGAGCAAGTGTTGGCGGGTGTCGTCGTAGGTCGGTTTCATGGGGGGCAAATTACCAGGCAATAGACCAGTCGTTTATTTCAGAGGATGGCGAGTTTGCCATACCTGCCGAGTAAAAACCTGTTGATAAAAAATTACTAGACGACTGGTCTAATTGGAAACTATGCTGCGCCCCGTCAACCGCATTTGCGGGTATCAGCGTGACGCGAATCCTTTGCGCCACGACGTCACCGATCAAACCAGGGTGCTCTATGAAAATTCTGATGGTTTTGACTTCCCACGATCAGCTCGGCAACACCGGCCGTAAAACCGGCTTCTGGCTCGAAGAGTTTGCCGCGCCCTACTACGCCTTCAAGGATGCCGGTGCGCAGATCACCTTGGTGTCGCCGGCCGGTGGCCAGCCGCCGCTCGATCCGAAAAGCGATGAGCCCGGCGCGCAGACTGCTGAAACCGATCGCTTTCGCAACGACCCGGCAGCGCAGCAGGCACTGGCCAGCACCGGGCGTCTGGCCGAGGTCAGCGCAGAGGATTTCGATGCTGTGTTTTATCCCGGCGGCCATGGCCCGCTGTGGGATCTGGCCGAAGACTCGCACTCGATCGCGTTGATCGAAGCCTTTGCCCGCAGCAACAAGCCCCACGGCTTTGTCTGCCATGCGCCGGGCGTGTTGCGTCACGTCGTCGATGCGGCAGGCAAGCCGCTGATTCAGCATCGCCAGGTGACCGGTTTCACCAATTCGGAAGAAGCCGCCGTCGGCCTGACCGACGTGGTGCCGTTCCTGATCGAAGACGAGTTTCAGCGTCTCGGCGGGCGTTACTCCAAAGTCGCTGACTGGCAGGTGCATGTGGTTGCGGACGGCCAGTTGGTCACCGGCCAGAATCCTGCCAGCTCTGCCGCTGTCGCCGATAAACTGTTGAAAATGCTCGGCTGATTCATCGCTCAACCTCATCACCGTGCTACGCGGTTTTATTTTTATTCTCGAAATAGTCGACTGGTCTAATAAGACCAGTCGAACAAGGTACCTCCATGCACAACAGCCCTTATTTCCAACCCGCGACGCTTGGCCTGCACACCCTGAAAAACCGTATCGTCCTGCCGCCCCTCACCCGCCAGCGCAGCACGCAACCGGGCAATATTGCCAATGAGTTGATGGCCGAGTATTACCAGCAACGGGCCGGCGCCGGTCTGCTGGTGACCGAAGGCACGCAGATCGAACCACGCGGTCAGGGTTACGCCTGGACACCCGGCATTCATACCCCGGAGCAAATCGCTGGATGGCGCAGAGTCACGGAAGCGGTGCACGCCGTTGACGGTGTGATTTTCGCGCAACTGTGGCATGTCGGCCGCGTCTCCCACACGGCACTGCAACCGAATGGCGCAGCGCCGGTATCGGCCTCGGCGCTGGCCACCGAGCGTGTCAGCGTGTTCATCGAAACCGCGCCGGGCGTGGGTGAACTGGTCGCCCCGTCGGCCCCGCGTGCATTGAGCACCGATGAAGTTCAGGAACTGATTCAGCTGTACATTCAAGCCGCGCGCAATGCGATGGACGCCGGTTTCGACGGCATCGAACTGCATTGCGCCAATGGTTATCTGGTCAATCAGTTCATCTCCGCGCACAGCAATCTTCGCGACGATCAGTACGGCGGTTCGCTGCACAATCGCCTGCGCTTTTTGCGTGAAGTGGTGGCGGGTGTCGCCGAGTGCATCGGCAAGGAAAAAGTCGGTGTGCGTTTCGCGCCGTTGTTCACCACCACCGATGAAGCGCGGACTTACCTGGGCATGGTCGAGGAAGATCCACACACCACTTACATCGAAGCGATCAAAGTTTTGCAAGACGTCGGCATCGCCTACCTGTCCATCGCCGAAGCCGATTGGGACGATGCGCCGGCAATGCCGTTGTCATTTCGTCAGGCCGTGCGCGAGACCTTCAGCGGCGCAATCATTTATGCCGGACGCTATAACGCTGAATCCGGGGCCCGCTTGCTCGAATCCGGACTGGCTGATTTTGTCGCCTTCGGACGCCCGTTCATGGCCAACCCGGATCTGCCCGCGCGTATCGCCAATGACTGGCCCCTCAATGCGCTGAACCCGGCCACCGTGTATGGCGGCAACGGCGAAGGGTATACCGATTACCCCGTGCACGGCTGACGGCGGCCAGCATCAAACAACGCACCGGGGATTGCCCTTCTTTCCCGGTGCAACTTAACCTCTGTGCGGCAGGTCAATCGTGTCAATGAGTGATGCGCCTGCGTGAGCAATGGCAGTCAGACCCCAAAACCAATAACGCACGAAGGGTGACATCCTGGAACATCTTACTCGCGAGGAGCTTGAGGCCGAGGTCACGCGGCTGCGTCTGGCGTTGGGCAACGCCGGAGCCGCCAAGCAGGACAGCGCGCAGGACCTGGCTGATCAATTGCATTTGGCGAGCCGTGCGGTTGCCGAAACCAAGGAGCGCTATCGATTGGCCGTCAAGGCGACCAGCGATGCGGTCTGGGATTGGGATCTGACCGCTGACCGGATCACCTGGAACGAAGCCCTGCAACAGGCTTACGGCTACACGGCAATCGCCACCGAGACCAACAGCGACTGGTGTTTTGCGCGGATTCATCCGCAGGATCGGCCGCGCGTTGAGGCGTCGATCCGCGCCGTCATTGATGGCACGTCTACCGACTGGAGCGCCGAATACCGGTTTCGCTGCGAAGACGGCTCCTACGCCGAGGTCGTCGATCGCGGGTATCTGATGCGCAACGCCGAGGGTCGGGCCGAACGCATGATCGGCGCCATGCTCGACCTGACGCGCTCACGCCATGCCGAAAACGCCTTGCGCCTCAGCGAAGAGCGCTTCCGCACGATTCTGGAAACCATCGAAGCGGCGTTCGCCATCGTCAAAGTCAAATTCGACGCTGACGACCGTCCCGTCGACTACTGCTTTGTTGAGGCCAACCCGGCGTTCGAGCGTCAGGCCGGGGTCAACTTGCGGGGTAAATGGGTCACCGAATTTGCGCCCAATCTGGAGAGTTTTTGGTTCGAGACTTATGGGCATGTCGCCAAAACCGGCGAGCCGGCGAATTTCGAGAATTACGCGAATACCTTTGAGCGCTGGTTTGATGTGCGCGCCGTGAGCGTTGGCGATCCTGCCGATCGACAGATTGCGATTTTTTTCAGCGACGTGACCGCGCGTCGCGACGCCGAGGAGCGTCTGCGGGTCAGCGAGGCCGTGGCCCGCGAGAACGTCGAGCGTGTGCAACTGGCCCTCGCCGCCGGTGCAATTATCGGCACTTGGCACTGGCATCTGCCGACTGATCGCTTCACCGTCGATGAAGCCTTTGCCCGGGTGTTCAACCTTGATCCGACGCTGGGTCGCGACGGTTTGAGTCTGGAGCAAGTGGTGCAAACCGTGCACCCCGATGACAGGGACGGACTCACCCGCGCGATTAACGAAGTCATCGCCCGTGGCGGCCCCTATTCCCACCAGTATCGGGTGTGCGGTGCGGATGGCAAATACACTTGGATTGAGGCTAACGGACGCGTCGAATGTGACGATGATGGTTCCCCGTTGCGCTTTCCCGGCGTACTCATTGATGTCGAAGACCGGCGCAATGTCGAGGCTGACCGAGACCGCGCGATTTCGGCACTGCGTGCGCTGAATGACACTTTGGAGCAACGGGTGACGGCGCGCACGGCTGACCTCATGCAGGCCGAAGAGAAGTTGCGCCAATCGCAAAAAATGGAAGCCGTCGGGCAACTTACTGGTGGGCTGGCGCATGATTTCAATAACCTGCTGGCCGGCATTTCCGCAGCGCTTGAGCTGATGGAAAGACGCATCGCCCAAGGTCGCCTGGAGGACGTCGACAAGTACATGGTCACGGCGCAGGGCGCCACCAAACGTGCGGCTGCTCTGACCCATCGCTTGCTGGCGTTCTCCAGAAGGCAAACACTCGATCCACGGCCAACCGACGTCAATATCTTGATCGTCGGCATGACTGAATTGATCCAGCGCACCGTCGGCCCGAGCATCCTGCTGAAAACCGAAGGCGCAAGCGACCTCTGGCCAGCGTTGGTCGATGGGAGTCAGCTGGAAAATGCACTGTTGAATTTATGCATTAACGCCCGTGATGCGATGCCCGATGGCGGACGCATCACCGTGCAAACAGCCAATCGAACACTGGATGACGAATCTGCTCAGGCGTTGGAGATGCCCGCCGGGCAGTACCTTTGCCTGAGTGTGGCCGACACCGGCACCGGCATGTCCGCCGAAATCATCGCCAAAGCCTTTGACCCGTTTTTCACCACCAAGCCTTTGGGCCAGGGCACGGGCCTGGGGTTGTCGATGATTTACGGGTTCACCAAGCAATCGGGTGGCCAGGTGCGCGCCCATTCGCAAGTGGGCCAAGGCACCACGATGTCAATCTACCTGCCCCGCTATCACGGCCAGGCGCCGCAAAATCACGACGACACGCAAAGCACATCGATTGCGGTGACCGCTGTGGGCGAGACCATTTTGATTGTCGATGACGAACCCACGGTGCGCCTGCTGCTGGCGGATGTGCTGTGCGACCTCGGCTATGACGTACTCGTCGCCGCCGACAGCGTTGAAGGGCTGGCGGCACTGCGCTCCAATGCACGCATCGATTTGCTGGTTACCGACGTCGGTTTGCCGGGCGGCATGAACGGCAGGCAAATGGCCGATGCCGGCCGGGAAATCCGCCCGCAGTTGAAGACGTTGTTCATTACCGGTTATGCAGAACATTCGGTGATCGGCAACGGCCAACTCGGCCCGGGGATGCAGGTGCTGACCAAGCCGTTTGCTATCGAAACACTGGTTTCTCGCGTCAGTGGCCTGATGGCCACCACCGGTGAATAGGATGATGCCGTAACTGTGGCGAGGGGATTTATCCCCGTTGGGCTGCGCAGCGGCCCCCGCTTCTTAACTGAAAAAGCAGGGGCCTGCTGCGCAGTCCAACGGGGATAAATCCCCTCGCCACAAGTTAATCGTCGGTGCGACAAAGCCTGCTTTTCAGGGCAGGCTTTGGTTTAGCAGGTCAGTTTATTTTTTCTGAGCCGTCAGCACCGAGTAGCCATTCATCAGGTTGCGATAGTTAGGAATCCGCTGCGACAGCAAGTTACCCAACCCTTCGATATCGTTGCGCCAGTCGCGATGCAGCTCACACGCCACCGAGAACCAGTTCATCAACTGCGCACCGGCCTGCGTCATGCGGCTCCACGCCGCTTGCTGCACGGTGGTATTGAAAGTACCGGAAGCATCCGTCACCACAAACACCTCAAACCCTTCCGCCAGCGCCGACAGAGTCGGGAACGCCACACACACATCAGTCACCACACCGGCAATGATGATCTGCTTGCGACCCGTCGCCTTGATCGCCTTAACAAAGTCTTCGTTATCCCAAGCGTTGATCTGACCTGGGCGAGCAATGTACGGCGCATCCGGGAACATCTCTTTCAGCTCCGGTACCAGCGGGCCGTTCGGGCCTTGTTCGAAACTGGTGGTGAGGATGGTCGGCAGGTTGAAGAACTTCGCCAGGTCAGCGAGTGCCAGCACGTTGTTCTTGAACTCGTTCGGCGAGAAGTCCTGTACCAGCGAAATCAAACCGGTCTGGTGATCAACCAGCAGCACGATAGCGTCGTCTTTGTTCAAGCGGTTGTAGGTTGGAGTGGTCATGGTGTGCGTCCTTTTTCAATGTTGGATTTGTTGTTGCGTTCAAGTTGGGTACAGATTACTGACGCATTGAAAAAGGATAAATCGGCTGAAAAGCGTTTCACCGTCAACTCAAATGGGACAATAAGCATTTGTACATTCGCCGTATCAATCTGCTTGCTGACGGGTCAGGCGCTGTCTGGCAAATTTGCAGATCAGACGCCATGCTATGATTTGAGGGAGAAAAATTGAGGACGTTGAAAATGACCGACAGTGTCGCCACTGAAGTTCGTAAGCTCGCCAAAGCGCATAAGGTTACCGGCGATCGCGATAGCCTGAGCCGCATGGCAGTGACGATTACGCGTCTGGCAGGTGATGCCGTCGAACTCGATGGCGTTGAACAATTGCTCGTCAATCTGAAAAGGAAAGGCGTGCTGAGCAAGTCTGAAATCATGGCCCTTCAGGGCCGGTACCTTCAGGAAAAAAGGCGCAGCAAAAAGCAGCTCAGCGCATGACTTTCGACCCCTTCGGCGATTTCGACACTGAAGGCTATCTGCAAAACTCGCTTAAGTTGAAAGACCCTCTCGAAGTTAAAGAATCTGAACATCTCGCCTTTGAAGCAAGCATCGATGACGCACTAGCCTATCTGGCCAAGAAAAAGCCCATCGACTACAAAGCCGTACTTAAAACACACGAAACCCTTTTCTCCGGTTTTTACCCTTGGGCAGGTAAAGACAGGAACGAACTCGTGCCCCACCTGGCTGTTTTCAAGGGATCACCGGACGATCCTCGCCATACCGTATTCGAACGCCCCGAGCTGATCAAAAGGTCAGTCGAATACGCATTGGAGCTCGCCGCAAACAAAAAACGCTTCCGGGATCGTCCAGGCGAGGTGATGGGACAGCTTGCGTCCGCCCACCCGTTCCTCGATGGCAATGGCCGAACGATTTTGCTCATCTACATGGAGTTGAGCTACCGCGCCAGATTCGCAATCGACTGGTCAAAAACATACAAAGACGTTTACCTGCGCGCGCTCAGTGACGAAATTGGCGCCCCTTGCGAAGGTCATCTCGATGAATACCTTCGACCATTCGTAATGGATATCACCAGCCGAGACGAATGGCCGGAAATGATTGGTGGGATAAAGGGACTGGATGGTTTGGACAAGGAAGGCATCACCTATGAAAAACTGGATAATCCCGAAGTCCAGAAACTCTACAAGACTTACAGAGCAAAACCTCTTGAATGACGCGTGAAGTGTGCGAGAGCCCATTTGTGGCCCTTCAGGAACATTGCGCTGCATCTGACGGCACAGGTAATATTGAGAGAGATTCTCACTAACATCTGGAAAAGCCCACCAGTGCACTCTCCTCCGTCCAGCAAGCTGGGATTTTTCTTCAGCGATCATCACCGTTGGCTGCTGCAACATATCAATCGCCAAGTGCGCAACCATGCGGACGCCGAGGACACCGTTGCCGATACGTTTTGCCAATTGCTGGTGGCGCGCGTCGACCCGGACAGCATTGAACAGCCGCGCGCTTACCTGTCGACCATTGCCCGTCGTCTGGTGTTTGATCGTCATCGTCGGCGCAAGCTGGAGTTGGCCTACCTTGAGCGTTTGTCGACGCTGCCCGAAGCACTGGCGCCCTCCCCTGAAGAACAATTGCAACTGATCGAAGCGCTGGTCGCGATTGACCGCGCCATTGATGGCTTGCCGCTGATCGTCAAAACCACGTTCCTCTATAGCCAACTCGATGGCCTCAGCTATGTGGCGATTGCGCAGAAACTCGGGCTGTCGGAACGCACGGTCAGTCGCTACATGAAACAGGCGTTGCTGCAGTGCTATCTGTGCGAGGTGGCGCCATGAGCAAGCGGCGCATCGACCCGGTCACCGAGCAGGCCATCGACTGGATGGTCAAGCTGCGCGCCGGCACACCCGACGCCAGACTGCAGGAGCGTTTCAACGCCTGGTTGTTGATGGATCGCGCGCACCGTCAGGCCTGGGACACATTGCAGGAACGCCTCGGCGATACGTTCAAACCGTTTCGCACACTGGATCAACGTTTACCCGGTCAGGCCGGCGAAGCTCGTCAGGTCTTGCTGCAACCCCAGGCTTCGCGGCGCGACGCCTTGCGCGTAATCGCCGGTCTCGGCCTGCTTGGCGGCGGTCTGTTGCTGGGCAGCAAAACTCAGCTCGGCGAATCGCTGCTGGCCGATTTGCACACCGCTCGCGGTCAGCGGCAGAACTTCAATCTGGCCGATGGCAGCCGCTTGAGCCTGAACGCCGAGAGCGCGGTGGATCTGCGTTTCAATGACCGCCAGCGCCTGGTCATCCTGCGCCGGGGCGAGCTGGTGATCGATGTCGCGCCGGATGCGAATCGCCCACTGATCGTACGCACCGCCGAGGGCGAAATGCGCGCGTTGGGCACTCGCTTCCTCGTCGCTCAGGAAGCGGACGCCAGCCGCCTGGTGGTGTTGCAGCATTCGGTCGAAGCGCGGTTGTTCGATGGCACCACGCAAGTGGTCAAGGAAGGTCAGGCAGCGCTGCTCTCCACGCGCAACATCACCTTGGCCAGCGACGATGAACGCGGTCGCGCCGAATGGTTGAACGGCCGCTTGAACGTGCTCGATGAATCCCTTGAGCAAGTGGTCGAGGCGCTGCGCCCTTACAGCCGAGGATTTGTGCGCGTCGCCCCCGAAGTGCGCGGCTTGCGGGTGCAGGGCGTGTTCCCGCTCGACGCCCCCGATCGAACCCTGGACGCCTTGGCCGAAACCCTGCCAATCCGCATCAATCGCTACAGCCCGTGGCTGACCATGATCAGCAAAAGATGAATGCGAAAAAATATTTTATGGAAATCATTCTTGTTTGTGTCCGGTTTTCATTTCTCATCCGACCTATCTCCTGACGCTTTAACAAAAACAGGAGATTGTTGTGTTCAACACATGGCCCCGTAACCTTTCTGCAGCCGTTGCTCTGGCGACACTGAGCACCTCAGCGCTGGCGCAAGACTTATCGTTCAACCTACCGGCCGGCCCACTCGCCAGTACGCTAAACGCGATTGCCGGCCAGAGCGGGCAGATCATTTCGCTGGAACCCGCGCTGGTGCACGGCAAGCGCGCGCCGGCGGTGATCGGGCAGATGCCAGCCGAGCAAGCGCTGCAAAAGGCACTCGCGGGCAGCGGTTTGCAGCTGCGCGTCACGGGGCAAGGCAACTTCAGTGTCGAGCCGGCCAGCGACAACAGCGCCTCGCTGCAACTGGACGCCACCAACATCGTTGAACGCAGCCTCGACGCCACCACTACCGAAGGTTCGGGCTCCTACGCCGCGCGCGCTGTGACCATCGGCAAAGGCACGCACACGCTCAAGGAAATTCCGCAGTCGATCACCGTGATGACGCGCAAGCAGCTGGATGATCAGGATCTGGTTGATCTGAAAGACGCGGTCAACAAAACCACCGGTCTGGTCGGCGTTCAGGGCGTGGGTAAAGGCATGATCATTACCTCGCGCGGTTTTCAGATCGATGACTGGCAGTACGACGGCGTGCCCATCCCACGCAACACTTACGCTTTGGGCAACTGGGCGACGCAGGATCTGATTTTCTTCGACCGCGTGGAAATCCTCCGTGGTGCTTCCGGCCTGCTGCAAGGCACCGGCAGCCCCGGCGGCGCGATCAATCTGGTGCGCAAGCGCGGGCAAAACACGCCGACCGTGACCATCACCGGCAAGGCCGGTTCGTGGGATCACTACGGCCTGCAACTGGACGCCGGCGGCCCGTTGAATTCGACGGGCAGCGTGCGCGGTCGCTTCGTTGCCGACGAAGACCAGAGCCAATCGTTCGTCGATTACGAATGGAGCAAAACCCACTCGCTGTACGGCGCACTGGACTTCGACCTGCGTGACGACACCACACTCGGTCTGGCGATCAGCAACTCCGATGGCGAGTCACGCCCGATGATCCGTGGCCTGCCCCGCTACTCCGACGGCAAGCCGCTGAATGTGCCGCGCTCGACTTACGGCGGCGCGCGCTGGAACCATCTGGACATCGACGTCACCACGCTGTACGCCGACCTCCAGCACAGCTTCAACGACGATTGGGCGTTCAAGGTCGGCGCGGTGCGCATGGACGAAACCAACAAGGGCAAAAGTCAACGTCTGCAAACCAGCGGCGACGGGATCAATCCCGATGGCAGCGGCATTCAGTACGCCGATTTCGCCACCGATTTCGACGCGACCAAACTCGGTCTCGACATGAACGTCACCGGCCACTTCGACGCCTTGTCCATGGCCCACGAAGTGATGCTCGGCGGCAACTATTCCAAATACACCTCCGACGATAAATTCGCCCGAACCTTTAACAACAACACCACCGACACGATCTTCGACATCGATCACGATCGCCCGGACATCAGCTACGAAGGCATCCTCAACACACCGGGCGGCCAAGCCACACCGAGCAAGTACGACGTTCGCCAGAAGGGTTTGTATGGCAGCTGGCGGGTCAAACCGATCGACTCGCTGACCCTCGTACTCGGCTCACGCGTCAGTTGGTATGACTACAGCTACAAGTACGCGACACAGAGAGCCTTCGGTGCGGCGATCGAGCAGCCGGAAAGCACCGCGAACGAAACCGGCGAAGTCACGCCGTACGCCGGCATCGTCTATGACCTGAGCCGCGAATGGGCGGTCTACGCCAGCTATACCGACGTGTTCGAGCCGCAGACCAACCGCAATGCCAGCGGCACGATGCTGAAACCAGTGGTCGGCAGCAACTACGAAGTTGGCCTCAAAGGCGAATTGATGGACGGCCGGGTCAACACCTCGCTGGCCGTGTTCCGCTACGACCAGGAAAACCGCGCCGTCAACGACCTCGCGTCGGGCATGATCTGCGACGGTTGGTATTGCTCCAATGCCGCCGGCAAAGTCCGCAGCCAGGGCATTGAAGCCGAGATCAGCGGCGAAGTGCTGACCAACCTGCAACTGTTCGCCGGCTACACCTATAACACCACCAAGTACCTCGATGACCCGGACAACGAAGGCAAAGTCTTCAGCACATGGACACCGAAACACATGCTGCGCGTGTGGGGCGATTACCAGTTCAGCGGCGACTGGGAACGCGTCAGCACCGGCCTCGGTTTCACCACGCAAAGCCATACGCTGGGTTACGAACACACCTACGACGTGGCGGGTTACACCGTGTGGAGCGCTCGCCTCGGCTACCAGTTGAGCAAGGAAATTGGCCTGGCAGTGAACGCCAACAACCTGTTCGACAAACGCTACTACACCTCAGCTTATAACCAGCTCAACGGCAACAACAACTTTGGCGACCCGCGCAACGTGATGTTCAGCGTGAAGTACACGCCTGAGTTTTAAGGCACTCAATGGGTTCAGCGGTTGGCGGCTGAACCCATTGCTTGACCGTCACCCCGCGCAGCAGAAAATGCGACAACGCTGGAATCAACACCAGTGCTCCGAGCATGTTCCACAGAAACATGAACGTCAGCAAAATCCCCATGTCCGCCTGAAACTTGATCGGCGACCAGACCCAGCACACCACGCCCGCCGCCAAGGTGATCCCGACCAGCCCAACCACGCGCCCGGTGAACGCCACGGCGTTGCGATACGCTGCGGATAACGGCAGGCCTTGACGCTGATAGTGCAACTGCACGCTGAGCAGGTACAGCGCGTAATCGACGCCAATGCCCACGCCCAAAGCGATCACTGGCAACGTCGCGACTTTCACGCCAATGCCCATGACCACCATCAACGCTTCACACAAAATCGACGTCAGCACCAGCGGCAACAACGCCACCAGCGTCGCGCGCCAACTGCGGAAGGTCACCAGACAGAACAATGTGACGGCGGCGTACACGTACAGCAGCATGGTGCGATTGGCCTCGCGCACGACGATATTGGTCGCCGCCTCGATGCCGGCACTGCCCGCTGCCAGTAAAAACTGGCGCTCGACACTGCTGTTTTCGCGGGCAAAGCGGTCGGCAATCGCGACCACCTCGTCGAGGGTCTCGGCCTTGTGATCCTTGAGAAAGGCAATCACCGGCATCACCGAGCAATCGGTGTTGAACAGTTCTGGCGAGTTGACCGAAGCCTGCTGCGCGGCATAGTTGAGGACGTCTTGATTGCGCTGGATGCTGCTGAGTTTCGGGTTGCCCTCATAGGTACCGGCGGTGATCTGCCGAACCGCGTTGACCAGCGAAACAGTGGCCTGTACCCCTGATGACTGTTGCAGTTCCCACGCCAGCCGATCGGCGAGGATCAGTGTTTTGTAGCTCAGACAGCCCTCGGGCGGGGTCTTGATCATCACCGCGAACAGGTCGCTGGACAGTGCGTAATGCGCAGTGATCCAGGCGTTATCGCGGTTGTAGCGTGAGTCGGCGCGCAGCTCAGGCGCGCCGCTTTCCAGGTCACCGACTTTCAGGTGCAGGCTGATCGCGAATCCGCCGATCCCCATCAACACCGCCACCAGCACCGCGCCCGTCGCCCACTTGGCGCTGGTGAAGCGGTCGAGACAGTCCCATAACCTGCCGAAACCTTTGTGGCTGTCAGCGCGGGTATCGATTTTCAGCGCACGCTCGGCAGCCTTCGCGCCCACGCCGACATAAGACAGCGCCACCGGCATCAGCAGCAACGAGGTAAAGATCAGCACCGCGACACCGATGCTGGCGGTGATCGCTAGATCCTTGATCACCGGAATGTCGATCAGCATCAGCACGGCAAACCCGACAGCATCCGCCAACAACGCAGTGACACCGGCGATGAACAAGCGGCGAAAGGTATAGCGCGCGGCGACCAGTTTGTGCGTGCCCCGGGCGATGTCCTGCATGATGCCGTTCATTTTTTGCGCGGCGTGGGATACGCCAATGGCAAAGATCAGAAACGGCACCAGCACCGAGTATGGATCGATGGCATAACCCAGCCACGCGACAAGGCCCAGTTGCCAGACCACTGCGACCAACGAGCAACCCACCACCAGCAAGGTACTGCGTACACACCGGGTGTAGAGATAAATGATGAGCAGCGATGTGATCACCGCCAGCGCGAAGAACATCATCACCTGAATCAGGCCATCGATCAGGTCGCCCATCAGCTTGGCAAAGCCGATTACGCGCACTTTGTAAGGGCCATCGCCCTCCTTGCCGGCCTTACGCGCGGCGCTGTCACCGGCGAATTCGATCTTGTCGCGCAATTGCTCTTCCAGCATCTGCGAGAAGTCACGGTAGTTGATTGGCTGAGCACCGGCGCCAGCCTTGTCCAGCAACGGCACCACGAGCATGCTCGACTTCAAATCACTCGCCACCAGACTGCCGATGATGCCGGCGCGGGAGATGTTCTGGCGCAACTGCTCGATTTGCTCGGGGGTGCCCTGATAGGCGTCGGGCATCACCGGGCCGCCCTGAAAGCCTTCTTCGGTGACCTCCGTCCAGCGTACCGCCGGACTCCACAACGACTTCATCCAGGCGCGGTCGACGCCTGCCGTGAGGAACAACTGATCGTTGACCTGTTTGAGCACGTCCAGATAGGCAGGATCGAAAATATCGCCCCGGGTGTTCTCCACCACAACCCGCACCGAGTTGCCAAGACCACGCAGCGCCTGCCGATTCTCGAGGTAATTCTGAATGTACGGCTGACTCTGCGGGATCATTTTTTCGAAGCTCGGTTTCAGCTCCAGACGGGTGACGGCCATGTAACCGAGCACCACGGTGATCATGGCCATCAGCAACATGAACAGCGGGCGAAAATTGAACACCATGCGCTCCAGCCGACTGCCGGAGTTGCACTCAAAATCACGTACATCACGGATCACCGGCATGCTGTCTTGTTCGATATTGCCCATATCCGGGTTCTCGCCTTTAGGGTTGTTTTCTTATTCTTTGCGCAGTGTCGAAGCACCACGGGTACCAACGACCAGCATCGCGCCATCGGCCGTCTGTGCTGCGCCGGTCACCGGTAACGGTTCGGGCTCATGCCGCCATTGCAACTGCGCACCATTGCCCTGGCTGACCAGCATCTGCCCGCCCTGAGTGAACAACCGGTAATGCCCGTCAGTGTCGACAAACCCGGCGGTAATGCTCGTGTGCAAGCCACTGTCCTGCGCGATCCAGTTGCGTCCGCCATCGGTGCTGCGCAGAAGGTTGCCGCGCAGTCCGTAAGCAATCACTTCACCCGGTTTGCCAAGCACGCCGAAAAAACTGCCCTGATAGGGTGTGGGCACGGCGACGAAGCGCTGTTGCGCTGCATCCCATTTACGCAACAGCCCCTGCTCGCCGGCGATGTACAGCGCATCCCCCGTGGCGGCAATCGCATTGAGGTGAAAACCCTGCGGGTTGTCGGTGCGATCCTGAAACGGCATCCAGTGTTTGCCACCGTCCGTGGTGCGCAGAATCAGGTTGAAGACACCGACCGCATAGCCGAGTTGATCATTGGCAAACCAGACGTCGAGCAACGGTTTATCCGCGCCCTGCTCCACCTGCCGCCGGCCTTCAGCAACCAGCAACGGCCATTGCTCGTTAGCCGGTTCAGCGCGGGCCAGTGCCTGATAGTGCTCGATCAGCAACGGGCCGATCTGGCGCCCGTCGAGCTGCTTGCGCCACGTCACCCCGCCGTCGCTGCTGTGCAAAATCACCCCGTCATTACCGACCGCCCAGCCTTGTGACGGCGAAGAAAAACTCACCGCCGTGAGGTCGCAGCTCACCGGCACGGCGGCCTGTTGCCAATGCTGGCCGCCGTCATCGGAGTAAACGATGTGCCCACGCTGCCCAACGGCAACCAGTCGTGCCCCTGCCCGAGCCACGCCGGACAGCGCACTGCTGGCTGCCAGGGCACTGACCCTGGCAGGCTGATCCAGCACATCGAAATAGCCGTCCGCGCGGGCGACGCCCTGCAACAGCAGCAGGCACATGCCGAGCGTCACACCGCCGTATTTTTTCTGCCAATGCATACCGCGCCCTCTAGCGAATACCGCTGCCGACCAACGACTCCGACGACCATTGCGCCTTCGAAAGCGGATCGATGTACTTGATGCCGCCGTAAGGCCCGACGACGCCGTTGATGTTGTAGGTGCCGCCGACCAGGTCGTAGATCATGAAAGGGGTCGAGTCCGGCACCTGTTTGTCGTAGCTCTGGCTGAGAAAGGCAAACGAGCCGCGATAAAGCTGTCCACGGGCGTCATATTGGTCGGAGGCCAGCGCTGTCCAGCTGTCCTCATCGAGATAGAAGCGGCGTTTCTGATAGATGTGCCGGGCGCCGGGCTTGAGATTGCCTTCCACCACCCAGACCCGGTGTTTCTCCCAACGCACGTAGTCAGGCGCTACATGATTGGCGGTGGTCAACGCCTTGGGATCCTGCGCATAGGTCAGTTTGTAGGTGTTGTACGGCACGATCATTTCCTGCTTGCCGACCAGCTTCCAGTCGTAGCGATCCAGTGCGCCGTTGAACACGAACACATCGTCATAAGTACCCGCACCGGCAGTGCCCGGGTTCGGCGTGTCGTACGCCAGGTTCGGCGCCAGTTTGACCCTGCGCTGCCCCGGCAGGTATTGCCAGGCGCGACGCGGTTGTTGCAACGGGTTGGCGGCGTCCTTGAGCATCATCGCTTCACCCGCACGGCGCGCCGGGCCGGTGTACGTCAGCTTCATCTGGTAATACACGTCAGCGCTGCTGATCGGTTGCGCGAGGTTTTCATAGATCGGGTAGGAGATGAACGCCTGCCCGGTGATAGCCAGACTGGCAACCCCGGCAGCGTCGACATTCCATGAGTCGTATTTTGAGCTGATGTTGACGCCCTGATAGCGCAGCAGGAAATTCCACATCGCTTCGTTGCCCGATTGCGGAATCGGAAACGGCACACCCGGCAGAACATTGTCGACGGCCAGACCACCTTCGAGCGACTTGGCGCCCGTGGCATTTTTCACACCGTTGTCCAGCACCGCTTTAGGCAGTGAGACGGTGCGGTGCGTCGGGTAGACATTGATGTGAAACGTGGCAAAACGCTTGGCCAGTTCGACCGCCGTCGCCGAGAGCTCGCCCTTGTACTGATCCACGTTCTTGCCATCGATCACCAGCAGCGGTTTCTCGTCAGCGAAAGGATCCGGGCGCATGCTGTCGCCGGTTTTGTAGGTGGCCGGCGGCGTGGTCAGCCCGCCCGTGTAAGCGGGTATCGAACCGTCGGCATTGGCGGCTTTTTCCGCGCCGACGAGGGTCAGGTTATTGCCCAGTTTGGCCGCATCCTGCGCCGAAACGGCGGCCTGCGCTTGCGCGGCGATCGCCATGCTCAGTGAAACGGCGAGCATTGTATGGACGAATTTCATCGTGTGGTTCTCCTGTCTGTAAGACTTGAGCCAAGGTTGAATCAGAAGGTGGTTTTCATCGTCAGGTACACGGCGCCACGGTCAGCCGTGGTCGCGCCGCCACCGGAAAACGCCGAGTAGCCGCCGCCGTAACAGGCGTAGTTCTGGTTGCCACTGAACGCGTTGGGGGTCGAACCATCGCCCTTGCCGGCCTGGTCGGCGCCGGTGCTCAGGCCGCTGGTGTCGCACTTGTCGGTCTTGCCGAAAGCGTCGACGTATTTGAGGTCGATAAAGTATTTGTTGTACGCCACGGCACCGAGGCCGACCGCATAGTTGCCGGTGTTTTTCGCACCGCCACCGGACACCGGCGACACCCCGGCCAGACCGGCGTTGATCGACAGCGGCATATTCAAATCAACACCCGGCAGCACCTGGTACCAGGTCGGCGTAAAGTTGATCGCGATGCCCCAGTTATCCCGGGTGGGCGCGTCGATGCCGCGATAACTGTCCTCGCCTTTGTAGAGCGCTTTGTTCTTGTCATCGAGCTTGAGCAGATTGCTGTAGTACAGCTCGGAGAGCAGGGTTGCCGAATCGAACAGCGGCGTCTTCGGCAGTGACATCAAACCATTGAGCGTCCAGTGCAGCGTGTCACCCGTGGCGCTCATGCTGTCGCCACGGCTTGGCGTGTCGTAGATCACGCCCGTCTCGGCGGTACGTGCCGGCAACAGCCCTAAACCTGCGCCCAACCCTGCAGGACTGGTCGAGCTGACAATCGCCGGAATGCTCGCCAGTGGCATGTTGTGCCGGATATTGAGATCCGAGCCGACGCTCACTCCGCCCACGTCCTTGGACAAACTCAGGCCGAAAATCTGAATGTTGTCGGCGTACGCCAGTTGGTAACTGCTGGTGCTCAATGAGTTGAGGATGTTGACGACACCGGGCACCTGCCCCGCCGGGCGGCTGCCGTTGGCATTCAGCGATGTCAGGCCGGTGGCGTTCAACCAGGCTTGAGGGAGAATGTCGGAGGTCTTGCGGTAGTAAAAGCCGAGCGTGCCGTCGAGCCACGCAGGCGACCACTTGGCCATGACGCCCCAGTCACCACTGCTGCCCGGCGTCAGGTCATGCCCGCGACGCACATTTGTTAGGCCGTTGCACGGAGCGACGCCGCAGCCCAGCGGGCTGCCGGGCACCACGCCATTGGTGTTGCCGAGCAGAAAAGACTGCGCACCGAAACCAACCAGATCGGAGCCGCCGTAGTAAGTGCCGGCCTCCGGCAAACGGGCAGCGTCCCAATCAAGAAAATACTGAGCGCCCAGCGTCAGTTCAGGGTTGACGGTGAAGGACGTCGATAATTGCTTGCGCGGGACGAACAGCTCCTTGGCTTCAGTGCCGGGCGACGCCGACAGTTTCGCCAGATCCAGCCCGGACTGGCCGTAGCTGACCGAATGCACCGGGTTGAGCAGCGTTTCGCCCCAGAACACGTTGTGTTGACCGGCCTTGAGGCTCAGCAGCGATTGCTCGCCGACTTCCGTGTTGTAAAACACAAAAGCATCGAGAATTTCCCCGGAAGGCCCGGTGTAATAACGCTGGGCGTAGCGACTCAGGTGCGGGCTGCCGTTGCCGACGTTGTCTTGAGTCACACCGGCCAGGCGTGGGTCATTGGCGACCAGACCCGATCGTGCGTCGTTGCCATTGACGAAAGGATTGGAATTGGAGCCGGTATTTTCATAGGCCTGGTCGTACCAACTGGCCGCACTGACGCGAAAGCCCATCGAGTTTTTGTAGACCACGTCCATCTCGGTCAGCAGGTCGATACGGTTGCTGATGTTGGTGCCGGCCTTGCGAAAGTTGTAATCGCCGTCGTTGTTGTTTGGCGTGGCCAACATCCGTTTGTCGGCACTTTCCGTGCGTACGCCGTAGTTGTATTTGACGGTGTTATCCAGCCGCGCCGTCCAGTCCGGGTTGCCCGTATCGATCTCGACCGCATGGGCGCTCGGTAGCGCTGCGGCCAGAATGGCCGAGGCCAGCAAGGTGTAACGCGAAGGCGCAAGGCCATGGCGCTTGGTGATGTGCATCGTGTCTTCTCCGCTTTTTTGTAGTTGTTTTTAAGCGCAGCCGCCCTCGCGCTTTCCCGGTGTGCGGGAAGACGTTTTCAGAAATGAGGGCACGTGCCGGCAGGCGTTCAGCCAGCCGGCGTCTGAATCAACGATCCAGTTCCTGGATCAACAGTTCGGCGTCAGGCCACGCGCCAAAACCGGCGGCCGGGTTGAGATGACCCACAGCTCCCAGCGAGCGCAGCTCAGCGCCCCAGCCTTCGGCAAGGTGGGTGACGGCTTCGAGGCTGGCGAGGTGATCGTTAGTGCTGGCAGCGACCAGGCTGCGAAACGGTAATGGGCCACGGGGTAGAGGGTTCCAGCCCTGCGCTTGCAGGGTCTGCGCTGACGGATAGCCCGCCGGCCAGTGAGCATCGAGATCCGGTGGCGTCGCCAGCAATGCACCTTTGATTGCACGCGAGTGCTGCGCCGCCCAGTGCGCCACCATCAACACGCCGGCGCTGTGGGCGACCAGAATCACCGGGCCGTCGATCTGCTCCAGTGTCTGTTGAATCGCTCGAATGCGCGCAGCGAGGTCGAGTTTGTCGGTGGTCAGCGGCGGCACACTGCGGACTTTTTCCAGGCGCGCCTCAAGCAGCGTCTGCCAATGTTCGGCCACATGCTCACGCAGGCCCGGTACGATCAGAACGGTTGCGGCAGTCTGCAATTTGTCCACGTCAACACCTTCGCTGTCTCGATGACTCGACTGGCTGTTTCGCCAGAATCTTTTTGTTGTGTCGACATTAAAGAGCGCTCGGCCGGGGTGCTTTTCATTGGACGTCAGGCACTTTTCTTTTGATGACAGAATTTCCTCCGCCGGACGGATGCCGCCCCCGTAGGAGCTGCCGCAGGTTGCGATCTTTTGACGTTGTCTTTCAAAAACAAGATCAAAAGATCGCAGCCTTCGGCAGCTCCTACACAGATCGCCGATCACGACTTTGCGACAGCGTTAACACAGCCGCTGTCGCAACTGTTCAATTGCAGATGCTCTGGATATAGTCACCCAGTACTTCCTTATCGTTATCGAACCAGGAAAGAACCCAGCATGCCCACGCTTGTTCGCGCCGCTGTCCTGACCAACTACCTGGAGGTCACGCAATACCTTGGCTTCAATCCGCGTGATGTACTGGCGGCGGTCGGCCTGAGCAAAGCACAGCTGCTGGCGCCCGAGCAGCGCATTCCGATTGATTCGGCGGTGCGGCTACTGGAAGACTCGGCGGCCGCCAGCGGCTGCCAGACGTTCGGCCTGAGCATGGCCGAATCCCGTCAGCTTTCAGATTTCGGCGTGGTCAGTTTGCTGCTCAGCCATCAGCGCACGCTGCGTGACGCCCTGCAGGTGGTTGTGCAATACCGGCATTTGATGAATGACTCGCTGGCTATCTTCGTTGAAGAGGCCGGCAAGATGGTGATCATTCGCGAAGAAGTGGTCACGCAAACGCCGATGCCCAGCCGACAGGCCACCGAGTTGGCCATTGGCGTGATGTTCCGTCTGTGCTCGGCGCTGCTCGGTACGCACTGGCATCCCTACAGCGTTAACTTCACACATCAGGCGCCCGATAATCTGCAACTGCATCGACGCCTGTTCGGCTGCACGCTGGAGTTCGGCAGCGAGTTCAACGGCATCGTCTGTTCCGATGCCAGCCTCGACGTCACCAACCCTAACGCCGACCCGGCCATGGCGCGCTATGCGCAGAGTTATCTGGATTCTCTGCAAGGTCATGAAAGCCATTCGCTGCTGCTTGAAGTGCGCAAGGCTATCTATCTGCTGTTGCCGATGGGCCGCGCCACCATCGAGCAAATTGCTCAGACCCAAGGCATGAACGTGCGCACGCTGCAACGTCGCCTCAAGGACGACGGCTGTGCTTTCAACGATGTGATCAATGAAGTGCGACGCGATCTGGTGTTGCGCTACCTGGAAAATCCCAACTACTCGCTGAGCCGCATCGCCGACTTGCTCGGCTACTCCATGGCCAGCTCCTTCACCCGCTGGTTCATTACCCAGTTCGACATGCCGCCCGCCACCTGGCGGGCAAAAAAAACGGCAACTGCTGGTACAGTCGCCGCGAAAAAACCGGTGTGATTGGCACCGGTTTAACTACCGCACCGGGCCGACGAGTCAGCACGGTGCGGCCTGCCTTACCTTAGAAACCCCAGTGCAACACCAGAAGCACCAGCACCGCGAGAAACACCGTCTCCCCGACCATCAGCAAAATCGGTTTGATGCCAACGGCGGCCAGCTCCTTGAGCTGTGTCTTCATGCCCAGTGCGCTGATGGAAATCACCAGGCTCCAGCGCGACAGCTCATTGACCGCGCCTTGCACTGCCGGCGCTACCCAACCGGTGCTGTTGATACAGGCCAGCAGCAGAAAACCGACGGCAAACCAAGGCAGCAATGGCGGGCGTTTCCCTGACGTATCAGCCCCCTGCAAACGCGTGACCATCGCCGCGCAGACAATCACCGGCAACAGCATGGCCACGCGCATCAATTTCACCACCGTGGCGGTGTCACCGGTTTCCGTCGACAAGCTGTAACCGGCACCCACTACCTGCGCGACGTCATGAATGGTCGCGCCCAAAAACACGCCCGCCACTTGCGGCGAGAGTTCCAGCCACTTGGCAATCATCGGGTAGACAATCATCGCCGTGGTCGACAACGCCGAAACGCCGATGACGGTAAACAGCGTGGCCCGCTCTTTCTGCGGGTGATGGGGCAGCGCCGCCGCCAGCGCCAACGCCGCCGAAGCGCCACAAATTGCCGTGGCGCCGCCGGTGAGCATGCCGAACAAGCGTTGAAAGCCCAACGCCTTCGCGGCCACCACTGACACGCCAATGGTCACCACCACCAAAAACACCACCAGTGCCACAGGCTTCCAGCCCAGCGCGGCAATTTGCTCAAGGGTGATGCGCATACCCAGCAACGCCACGCCAATGCGCAACACCGTGCGCGCAGTGAATTCGATGCCGGCCTTGCACACGCCATCACCGGCCAGAAAATTCAGCGCCATGCCCAGCAGCAACGCGAACAGCATCACCGGTGCACCGTAATGCTCGGACAAAAACGAAGCGGCCGCGGCGACGATAAGGCTGACGATAAACCCCGGTGCCAACTCGCGTGTCTGGCTATGAATACGGGTAAGCGCAACGGTGCTCATGCCATAGACTCCTCGCAAGCGAGGACGATAAACGCCTGACCATCAATGACTTCAACCGGGTAGCGTGTGACTTTGACCTGCTTCGAATTGAGCAAATAGCCGCTGCGCAGATCGAAGCGCAAACCATGCGCGCAACACTGAATGACCTGGCCCTCCAGCCGACCGCCACACAGCGATGCACCCTGATGGGGACAGCTGTCGTCGATGGCCAGCAACTCACCGTCAACGTTGAACAGCGCCAGGCTTTTATCGGCGAACTCAAACAGTGACCGCCCTCCTCTCGGCGGGCATTTGTTGTCTGGTACAGCAACGCGCAACGCAGGAAGACGACTCATACTTTCACCTCGCAGGCGATTTCATTGACCGGGTCGCTGACGCGTTCGCCCGCCAGCCGGGCAATGTCTTTGAGGTAATGACTGCGCGCGTAGAAGAACACTGCGGCGGCCGCGATACTCACCAGCGGCACGAATTGGAAGGCCGCGTGCAGGCCGATCAGATCGGACAATTTGCCGGTGATGAAGGGCCCGGGCGCCAGCCCCAGCAGGTTATTGGCCAGGGTCAGTGTGGCGAAAGCTGTGCCGTGCACCGAGTAATGCGTCAGGTTGGCAACCATCGCCCCGGCAGGTCCGGTGGTGCCCGTGGCGATCAACATGCCCAGGCCGATCAGCAGCAATTGCGCGGGCCCAGCCGGCAAGGCGAAGGCCGCCGAAAGCAGCAAGCAACTGCCCAGGCAATAAGCGATGGCCAATGCGACTTTGCGCTCAGGCGCATGACGGCACAGCCGATCACTGATCATCCCGCAGACAATCATTCCCGCGCCGCTGCACAACACAATGACCGCCGCCACAGCACCGGCCTTGTCAGTGCCCATAGCGTAATAACGATTGAGGTAACTGGGCATCCAGACGATCACCGTGCCGCAGACGAACAACTGCAAACCGCTGCCGATGTACGTCGCCACCACCGAACGACTGGAATACAAGGTGCGCAGTGGACGCTTGATCGCCGCCGCGGCTTTACTCGCCGCACGGGTTGCGCACTGCGGCGCAATCCGCGCTTGCTTGACGATCAGCGGATACAGCAGCGCCAGCACCAGACCGAACAGCGCCATGCCAGCGAACGACCAGCGCCACCCCATCTTCGCAGCGATCACCCCGCCCAACGCCATGCCCAGCACCGAGCCGAACATACCACCGGCCATAAACGCGCTGGCCAGGGTGGCGCGCATGTATTTGGGAAACACCGAAATCACCACGGCGATGCCGACGCTGCCGTAAGCCGCCTCGCCGACACCGACCATAAACCGCGCAATGAACATCTGCGGATAGTCCTGCGCCACCGCGCAACCCAGTGTGGCCACGCTCCAGAGAAAAGCCATAAAGGCCAGACTTCTCACCCGACCAAAACGGTCGGCCAGCAGCGACAGCGGAAAGGTCAGCAGCCCGACCATCAACGCGACGATGCCACTGAGCAAGCCCAGTTGACTGTCGCTCAAGGCCCACTCGACCTTGAGCATCGGAAACACCGCGTTGAGCACCTGACGCGACATGTAATCGGAAATCAACAAGCCGAACGTCAGGGCAAAAACGATCCAGGCATATGTGCGCGCAACACCGACGTCGTTATCGTCGTCATCGCTGGCGCTGGGGTGATAGGCCATGCAGCCTCCTCGAAACTTTGTTGTATTTGTTGTTATCGAGCTGTTGGGGTAACGCAACGAACGAGAGGCCAGCGGCCCCTCGCCCGGTTCAGTCAGCCGCGTTGCGGCAGACCTTTTTGCCCGGCCTTGCGGTTGGGCGCCATGCCGTTGGCCAACAAGGTTTCTTCGATGCTCTGATACGCCACGCCAATGCGATAAATCTCGCGGGCTTCCTTGCCGGTAGCAATCTCGCGCCCCAGTTCATGGGCAATGCGCACGGTCTGCTGAATCTGCTGCACCGACCCGAAGCGATCACCTTTGTGATCAATGATCGTGTCTTCATTGCCGACCCGCGGATGCAAGCCCATCGCCAACGCCATGGTGTTGAACGGCAGCACGTTCTTGAGCAACGACTCGGACGTCAGGGTGCACGCGTCCGGCACGCGATGGATGAAGTTGAAGAAGTTGAACGGGTTCGGCCCGTCGAAACCACCGCCGATGCCGATCCAGGTGAGGTTCAGCGGGCCCATGTACACACCGCTGCGCACCAGACGCATCAGGGTTTCCAGGGCATGCATGCCGGTCAGTTGAAAGTGTGGCTGGACGCCTGCGGCCATCAACCGGCGCAAATGTTCGGCGACCCAGGCCGGGCCGGCCGGCACGGTCATTTCGCTGTATGCGGCATGAATGGCCGGGTTGTCCAGCGAGGTGCCTGCAAGGTATTCCGGGTACAGCAACTCCATGATGTTCATCTGGGTGGTGTTGATCGCCACCGTGACCTGATCCGGTTTCGGTGTCAGTTCCGCGAGCATGTGCCGGGTGTCATCGGACAGCCACTTGGCGGCTTCACCATCGCTCTCCGGGGCGAAGGAAATCGAACCGCCGACCTGGATAATCATGTCCGGCACCGCTTCGCGCACACCGGCAATCAGCTCATTGAATTTCGACAGACGCTTGGAACCCTTGCCGTCGAGTTCACGCACATGCAGGTGCAAGACAGTGGCGCCCGCCTCGTAGCAATCGACCGCTTTCTGCACCTGTTCATCCATGGTCAGCGGGATGTCTTCGGGGAAATCTTCCGGCATCCACTCGGGGCCATACGGGGCCACGGTGATCACCACTTTTTCCATGTTTTCCGGGTGCAGGGAATCGTCGAGAAATTGCATGGGGTACTCCTTTTTTATGATTGTCCGCGCAGCCGGGTTCGCACCGGGCTGGCGTTTTCGAGTGCGAATGCAGTAAGGGTCGATCAGTAAGTCTTGTCGCCGACGATCCCGGCACGCTCCATCTTGCGATGGCACAACGGGTAATCCATCACGGCGTAATGCTGGGTGCTGCGGTTATCCCAGATCGCAATGCTGTTGGGTTTCCAGCGCCAGCGCACTTGGTATTCCGGGATGTACGCCTGGCTGATCAGGTAGCGCAGCAACTCACTTGCGCCGGGGTTGGCGTCCTGGCCGAATCGCACCCGAGCGGGGGTGTGGTAATTGCTGAAGTGTGTGGTGAAGGCGTTGACGAACAGCACTTTTTCCAGCGTGTCCGGATGCGTGCGCACCACCGGATGCTCGGCATCGGGGTACGTCGCCCTAAGCGCCAGGCGTCTTTCGATCGGCAGCGCGGCACCGAAGCTGGCTTCGATGCTGTGCCGGGCACGCAGATCGGCAATCTTGATCTTCACGTCTTCCGGCAAGCGCGCATACGCCTCGACCATATTGGCCCACATGGTGTCGCCGCCCACCGGCGGACATTCTACACAGCGCAAGACACAACCCATCGGCGGCGCCTCACGCCAGGTGGCGTCGGTGTGCCACGAGTTTTCGTAGCGTTCCGGCGGATGCTCCGGGCTCTTGTAGATCCGCACCAGCCCGGGATGATCCGGATCACTGCCAACCATCGGGTGATCTTCAAGCTCACCGAAGCGCCGGGCAAAGGCCACGTGATCGGCACGGCTGATGTCCTGATTACGCAGGAACAACACGCGGTGCTTGAGCAATTGCGCGCGAATTTCGGCAAAAAGACCGTCGTCATGTACCGCGTCGGCAAGGCTGACGCCCTCAAGCTCGGCGCCAATGCTGCACGTCAGTTGTTCGACTCTCATGGCTGACGACTCCTTCAGATGACGAAAATCGATGAGCCGGTGGTCTTGCGCGATTCCAGGTCACGGTGGGCCTGAACGGCGTCCTGCAACGCGTAGTGCTGATTGATTTCGATCTTGATCCGGCCACTGCCGACCAGGTCGAACAGCTCGCCAGCCAACGCGGCTTTTTCCTCGGGGTCGGCGATGTAGTCAGCCAAGGCCGGGCGGGTCATAAACAGCGAGCCCTTCATTGCCAGCAACATCGGATCGACCGGCGGAATCGGCCCGGAAGCCGTACCGACGCAGACCATCAGACCGCGACGTTTGAGCGAGTCCAGCGAGCCCATGAAGGTGTTCTTGCCAACACTGTCGAACACCACGTTGACGCCAACGCCGTCGGTCAATTCACGAACCTGTTGCGCGACGTCCTGGTGGCTGTAATTGATCACATGGTCGCAGCCATGGGCACGGGCGATTTCGCCTTTGGCCTCGGTGGAGACGGTGCCGATGACCGTGAGCCCGAGCAACTTGGCCCACTGCGAAACGATCAGACCGACGCCACCGGCAGCAGCGTGGAGCAAGATACTGTCGCCCGCTTTGAAATTGTGGATACGCCGCATCAGGTAAGCCGAGGTCAGCCCGCGCATGGTCATCGCGGCAGCCGTTTCGAAACTGATGGTTTCCGGCAGTTTGATCAGCGGTGCGGCGGATATCAGACGCTCAGTGCTGTAGGCGCCCAAGGTGTTGAGAAACCCGGTGTAGGTGACACGATCGCCCACCCGCACATTGCTCACGCCCTCGCCGATGGCCTGCACCACACCGGAGGCTTCAACGCCCATGCCGTTAGGCAGCGGGATCGGGTAAGTGCCGTTGCGAAAGTAGGTGTCGGCGTAGTTGAGGCCCACCGCAACATGGCGAAGACGCACCTGGCCTGGGCCGGGATCGCCAACGTCGACATCTTCAAAGCGAAGCACGTCGGGATCACCGGATTCGTAGAAGCGCACTGCTTTGGCCATTTTTCTTATTCTCCCTGCAAGGTTGGGCGTATCGCTCGATTGGCGTTGACCTGACTCTAGGTCGCGCGCCAGGCAATCGCTTCGCATCAGGCGACAATGGCTTTTCATTTGATGACAACGGGTGGCAAGACAAACAGGCGTCCGACGGGCCGCCCTCTCTGACGCTCACGCGCTACCGGTCACTTTTTCTTACACCTTTTGTCGCCAGATCCTACGCCGTACGGCGATCCGGAGCCGGTCGTTGCCGTCAGTTTGGTATCATGCGCCGCTTTTACGGTTAACCACCGCCCGTCCTGTCGACGGGCGGGCTGCAAAAGGCGGTATTAGATGACGGCTTTGTTGACTCGCCGCAAGGTGCTTGCGGGAATGGGCGTACTCGGGCTCGGCCTGCTCGCCGGCTGCGACACCCGCGGCGAACTGTCGTACAAGTACGGCAAAGATCTGAGCGACAAGATCCTGGGACGCACTTTCAAGCTGAAGAACACCGACGGCGAAACCATGTCGCTGTCGAGCTTTCGCGGCATGATGCCGATGATCTTCTTCGGCTTCACTCAATGCCCGGCGGTCTGCCCCACCACCCTCGCCCGCGCGGCGAAAATCAAGAAACTGATGGGCAAGGACGGCGATCGCTTGCAGGTGATCTTCATCACCCTCGACCCCGAACGTGACACGCCAGAAATCCTCGACGCCTACATGAAAGCCTTCGACCCGAGCTTCGTCGCGTTGTACGGCACCGTTGAAGAAACCAAGGCCACCGCCAAGGAATTCGACGTGTTCTACGAGAAAGTCCCGGCCGGCGACACCTACACCATCTCGCACACGTCGACCAGTTACGTCTACGACTCCCGTGGCGGCCTGCGCCTGGGCCTGTCCACCTCGCTTTCGGCAGAAGAATGCACGGAAGACTTGCTTACCGTTATGGAGGTTTGCTGATGCACCCTGTTCTGAACAACATCAAACGTGCTGCGATTGCCCTGTCGCTGATGGGCCTGGCGTTTCAGGCCTCCGCGCAGACCAAAGTCGACGACGCCTGGGTTCGCGCCACCGTGCCGACCCAGACCGCCAGCGGCGCATTCATGACCGTCACGGCCGACAGCGACAGCAAGCTGCTCAGCGTCGCCACACCGATCGCCAAAGACGTGCAGATCCACGAAATGACCATGAAGAATGACGTCATGAGCATGGGCCCGGTGAAGTTCGTCGAACTGCCGGCTGGCAAAGCCGTAAAGCTTGATCCGAACGGCTACCACGTGATGCTGATGGGCCTGAGCGCGCAGCTGAAAGAAGGCGAAACCGTGCCGCTGACCCTGACCGTCGAGAACGCCAAGGGCGAGAAAGAAACCCTCGAGGTCAAAGCGCCGGTTCGCTCGCTGACCAACATGGAAGGTCACGATCACAGCAAAATGCACTGATCTGACTGACTGAAACACCTGCGGGGCGGCCTGATTAATGATCATGCCGCCCCGTTTTATTTGAGCTGATGGAAAGCGTGCTTTACATCGGCAAATTCTTCGGTGAGGATGTAAAGGGTCTTTTACATAGGAAGTGAAGAATGAACCGCTACTACCTCGAAATGGGCGCCGCATCAGTTCTCTACGTGCTGGTGTTGAGCCTTTCCCTGATCGCCAGCCAATCCCTGCTGGACGCCAACATTTTTCTGCGATCCGTGGTGGCCCTGACCCCGGTCATTCCGGCAGGCCTGATGTGCTGGGCGATCGTGCGCAACATGCGCCGCATGGATGAAATGCATCTGCGTATCCAGTTCGAAGCCCTCGGTTTTGCCTTCGCCGCCTCGGCACTGCTGACCTTCAGTTACGGGTTTCTGGAAAACGTCGGCGCGCCGCACATTCCGTGGACATGCGTGTGGCCGGTGATGGGTCTGATGTGGATTGTTGGGCTGCAGATTGCGCGACGCCGCTACCAATGAAAAACCGTCTGAAGGAACTGCGCGCCGAGCGCAAGTGGTCGCAGGTTGATCTGGCAGAACGCTTGAACGTGTCGCGGCAGACCATCAATGCGATCGAAAACGAACGCTACGATCCGAGTTTGCCGCTGGCATTCCAGATTGCCCGGGCATTCGAAATGCCCATTGAAGACATCTTCGACGAACGCGAAAGTTAACACCGGCCCCCTGTGGGAGCGGGCTTGCTCGCGAAAGCGTCGTGTCAGTCGACATTTGTTTAACTGATACACCGCCTTCGCGAGCAAGCCCGCTCCCACAGGGGCTTTGTGTTCTGACTCAGATTTTGTGTACGACAGAAAATCTGTGGGAGCGAGCTTGCTCGCGAAGGCGTCGGCACATTCAACATCAATGTAGCTGACCGACCGCTTTCGCGAGCAAGCCCGCTCCCACACTGATGAATGTCGATCAGCCTATCTGCGCCAAATCCGCGTGGTCAACCATCCGAATACTGGCAAACGTCGACTCATTCCGTGCCTGCTCCAGCACCGTCAGCGGCTGAGTCGACACTGGCCTCAGCGCCGGTTTTCGGCTCATCTCCGACCCGCCGCGCTCGTCGCTCGGCGGGACGCCAAAGTGTTCGCGATAGCATTTGGAAAAATGCGGCGTCGAAACAAAGCCGCAAACATGCGTCAACTCAACGATCGACAACGACGTTTGCTTGAGCAGTTGCCGCGCGCGAATCAGGCGCAGTTTCAAGTAATAACGCGACGGCGAACAGTTGAGGTATTTCTGGAACAACCGCTCCAGCTGTCGCCGCGACAAATCAACGTACGCCGCCAGGTGATCCAGCTCAATCGGCTCCTCAAGATTGGCCTCCATCAGCGCCACAATTTCTTGCAGCTTCGGCTGATGCGTGCCGAGCACGTGCTTGAGCGGCACGCGCTGATGATCCTGCTGGTTGCGGATGCGCTCATAGACAAACATCTCAGAGATGGCAGCGGACAAATCGCGGCCATGATCGCGACTGATCAGGTGCAGCATCATGTCCAGCGGCGCGGTACCGCCGGAGCTGGTGACGCGATTGCGATCGAGGCTAAACAGGCTGGTGCTGACCCTGACACGCGGAAACGCTTCCTGCATCGCCGCGAGAAACTCCCAATGCACGCTGCATTCATAACCGTCGAGCAACCCGGCTTTCGCCAGCGCCCAACTGCCGGTGCACACGCCGCCCAAGCGCTTCGATTGACGCGCCAGGGCCTGCAGCCAAGTGATGTGCTCCCGCGTGATCACGCTCTGAATGCCGACGCCGCCGCAGACAATCACCGTATCCACGCAAGGATTACTCCACGACCCATCCGGCGTAATCGGCACACCGTCGCTGGCCCAGACCGGCGCGCCGCCAACGCTGAACGTCTGCCAGCGATACAGCTCACGCCCGGACAATTGATTGGCCATGCGCAACGGTTCGACGGCGGACGCCAGCGACATCAGGGTGAATTTGTCCAGCAGCAGAAAGCCAACGGATTGGGTCGCACCGTCAGGCGCGGCGGCGTTCGATGACATCGGATTTGTGTCCTTACAGAAGCGTTGGTGGTTCGGCGTTAACCCGCTGACGTCACCCGGGCCGCCTGCGCAGGATCACGCGAGGTCACCAGGCCGAGGAAGGAAATCAGCAACGCGAGGCCAATGGTCGTGCTCACTTCGGTGCGGTGTTGTGGGGTGATCATCATCACCGTCAACGCCGCGCAAATGAACACGATCACCAGCCAGGTCAGCCACGGGAACAGCTACATGCGGAAGGTCAGCTCGACGTTGCGCTGACGCAAGATCCGCCGCATGCGCAGCTGCGAAACGGCGATGGTCAGGTACACCAGCAAGGCAATCGCGCCAGAACTGGCGAGCAGAAATTCAAACAACCCGGCAGGCATGAAATAGCTCCACACGGTGATCGCCGCGCCCAACACGGTGCTGGCGAAAACAGCCGCCCGTGGCACGCCGGCGGCCGATGTCACCTTCAACGCCTTCGGCGCATCGCCACGGCGTCCCAGCGAAAACAACATGCGCGAAGCAATGTAGATCGAAGAATTCATGCAACTGGCGACGGCGATCAACACGACGACGTCGACCATGAACTTGGCGTGAGGAATGTTCATGATTTCCAACGCCCGCTGATACGAGCCGACCGACGCCAGCAACGGATCATTCCAGGGCACCACGGAAATCACCACGAAGATCGACAGCAGATAAAACACGCCGATGCGCCAGATTACCGAGCGCGTGGCTTTGGCGATGTTCTGCGCCGGGTTGTTGGATTCGGCGGCGGCGATGGTCACCGCTTCAGTGCCGATAAAACTGAACATGATAGTGATGAAAGCGCCGACCACCGCCGACAGGCCGTTGGGCGCAAAACCGCCGTGCGTGGCCATCAAACCGCTCAGGCCACTGACTTCGCGATCCGGCACCCAACCCATCAACACGGCAAAACCGACGCCGATAAACCCGATGATCGCCACGACCTTGGCCATGGCGAACCAGAACTCGAATTCACCGTATTTGGACACGCTGAACAGGTTGGTCACGGCCAGCGCAATGATCGACACCAACGCGAACAGCCAGGCATCGATCTGCGGAAACCATTGATGGAGCACATGGCCGGCCGCCAGCGCTTCAATGGGAATCACCAACACCCAGAACCACCAGTAAAGCCAACCGATGGTAAACCCCGCCCAGCGCCCGATGGCCTGATCGGCGTAGGTGGAAAACGAGCCGGTGTCCGGATTGGCCACCGCCATTTCACCGAGCATGCGCATGACCAGCACAACGAGCAAACCCGAGAACAAATACGCCAACAACACCGCCGGCCCCGCCGCCGCAATGGCATGCCCCGAGCCCACGAACAAACCGGCGCCGATGATCCCGGCGATAGACAGCATTGTTACGTGACGAGGCTTAAAGCCCTGCGCCAATTGGCCATTCGAATCCTTGGACGGGCTAATCATTGGTTTTTTTATTCTCTGCTGATCGACATTTAAGCGACTGGACAGGGGCAACGGATCACCGTTGTTGCCGTACAAGAAACCCCGTCCAACCGCCGCAGTTCTTATCAAACCGATGTGGTTTTTTAATGAAAAGACACTTCACCTTATCTGGCTTGGTGGAGGGCTCAGTAGCCTGATGGCGTCATGGTTTGGTCTGAAATCGACACGGGGGAACCTTACAGTCTCGATCAAGACCCACCAGTTGAAAATCCAAAGTAAAACCCGTGGGAGCGAGCCTGCTCGCGAAGGCGGCGGCACATTCAACATCAATGTGCCTGACCCACCGCTTTCGCGAGCAGGCTCGCTCCTACAGGGGATTTGTGGTGCGTCTCGGATTTTGTGTACACCAATGAAACCTGTGGGAGCGAGCCTGCTCGTGAAGACGTCGGCACGTTCAATATCAATGTGCCTGGTACACCGCTTTCGCGAGCAGGCTCGGCTCCCACAGGGGATTTGTGTTCTGACTCAGATTTTGTGTACGACAGAAAATCTGTAGGAGCTGAGCTTGCTCGCGAAGACGGCGGCAGATCCGGCATCACTGTGGCTGACAAACCGCTTTCGCGAGCAAGCTCGGCTTCTACAGGGGATTTGTGGTGCGTCTCGGGTTTTGTGTACGACAGGGAAACCTGTAGGAGTGAGCCTGCTCGCGAAAGCGGCAGCCCGATCACCACTAATCCCCTAAATCACCACCCCTTCACCCCACTCATATCCGGCAACTTATGCGCGATGCCCTTATGGCAATCAATGCATGTCGCCTCGCCATTCGCCAGCGCTGTCGAGTGCATCGCCGCCGCGCGTTTGCCCTGGCGGGTAAAGTCCATGAACTCGAAGTTATGGCAGTTCCGGCACTCGCGTGAATCATTGGCCTTAAGCCTCGCCCACTCATGCTCCGCCAGTTCACGGCGCAGTGTGAGGAACTTGTCGCGGGTATCAATCGTGCCAAACAACTTGCCCCACACTTCCTTCGACGCCTGCATCTTGCGCGCGATCTTGTGTGTCCACTCATGGGGCACGTGGCAATCCGGGCAACTGGCGCGTACACCGGAACGGTTGGTGTAGTGGATGGTGTCCTGCAACTCGACATAGACGTTATCGCGCATCTCGTGGCACGAAATGCAGAACTTCTCGGTATTAGTCATCTCCAGCGCGGTATTGAATCCGCCCCAGAAAATAATCCCGGCAACAAACCCGCCCAACGTCAAAAACCCCAGGCTGTAATAAACGCTCGGCCGACAGAGGATGCCCCAGTAATCCTTAAGCAGGGCGAACAGTGCTTTCATGGCGCCTCCTCAAGGTTTCTGCGCAGCATTGGCGTCGTCTTGCAGGATCTTGTCGATGGTTTCAAAGCTGTTGCCCACCAACGGCTGCACCTCTTTTTGCGGCACGTGGCACTGGTTGCAGAAGTAGCGACGCGGTGACACCGCCGCCAATGCCTGGCCATCGCGATCCATGTAATGCGTGATGCTGATCGCGGTCGCCTGACTGCGCGCACTGTTTGCACGGCTGTGACACGACAGGCATTTGTTGCCGTTCTTGTCGATCTGATAGCCGCGAATACTGTGCGGAATTGTCGGTGGTTGATCCGGGTAATTGCGCTCGCGCTTGAGATCCTTGTTCTCGTCGTTGGCAATCGGCGGCGCGGGCGAGTTCTGGGTGATGGTGCCGCCCAGACGTCGGCCGTCGGGGGCCGGCGCATCCAGCGGGTAATCGACTTCGGCGGCAATCGTCACGCCGATCACGGCGAGCAATACCCACGGCAGGATTCGAAAAGGCATCACGGTTCTCCTCAAGCCGCGCTGATCAACTCGATGCGGATGGCGCATTTCTTGTAGTCGGTCTGCTTGGAGATCGGGTCAGTGGCGTCGAGCGTGACTTTGTTGATCAACTTGTTGGCGTCGAAAAACGGCACGAAGACCAATCCGCGCGGCGGTTTATTGCGTCCGCGCGTTTCAATACGCGCACGTATTTCCCCGCGTCGGCTGATCAGCTTCACCTCGCTGCCTCGCCGCGCCTTCAAGGCTTTCGCGTCCTCGGGGTGCATGTAAACCAGCGCATCCGGCACCGCTTTATAAAGCTCCTCGACCCGTTGCGTCATGGTGCCCGTGTGCCAATGTTCGAGCACCCGGCCGGTGCTCAACCAGAACGGGAAATCTGCGTCCGGGGCTTCCGCCGGCGGCTCGTAAGGCAAGGCGAAGATGATCGCCTTCTTGTCCGGATAACCGTAAAACTGCACCTCGCTGCCGGCCTCGACATACGGATCGAGCCCTTCGCGATAGCGCCAGCGGGTTTCCTTGCCATCGACCACCGGCCAGCGCAGTCCGCGTTCGTCGTGATAACGATCGAAGGCCGCGAGGTCATGACCGTGGCCGCGACCGAATTGCGCGTACTCTTCGAACAGACCTTTCTGCACGTAAAAACCGAAGGCCTTGGCCTCGTCATTTTTGAAGCCAGCCACAATCTGCTCGACCGGGAACTGATCAACCTGACCGTTCTTGAACAGCACCTCGAACAGGCTTTTGCCCTTGTACTCCGGCGCACTCGCCAGCAACTCGGCAGGCCAGACTTCATCGGTGGTGAAGCGCTTGGAAAACTCCATCAACTGCCACAGATCCGACTTCGCATCACCCGGCGCGCTGACCAACTGATGCCAGAATTGCGTACGCCGCTCCGCGTTGCCAAACGCGCCCTCCTTCTCCACCCACATTGCGCTGGGCAGAATCAGATCGGCAGCCTGGGCCGACACGGTCGGGTAAACATCCGACACGATCACGAAGTTGTCGGGCTTGCGCCAACCGGGCAGCACCTCCTGCATGATGTTCGGCCCGGCGTGCATGTTATTGCTGGCCTGCGTCCAGTAAACATTGAGCACGCCGTCCTTGAGCATGCGGCTCTGCTGCACCGCGTGGAAGCCGACTTTCTCCTGAATCGTGCCAGCCGGCAGCTTCCAGATCTTCTCCGCCGTGGCCCGATGTTTGGGATTGGTCACCACCAGATCAGCCGGCAAACGATGGGAAAACGTGCCGACTTCGCGCGCGGTGCCACAGGCCGAAGGCTGGCCCGTTAGCGAGAATGGACTGTTGCCCGGCTCGCTGATCTTGCCGGTGAGCAAATGAATGTTGTAGATCAGGTTGTTCGCCCAAACCCCGCGCGTGTGCTGGTTGAAACCCATCGTCCAGAACGACACGACCTTGCGTTTAGGGTCGGCGTACAACTCGGCAAGGCTCTTGAGCCGCTCAGCGGAAACACCGGTTTCTTTCGCCGTGCGCTCCAGCGTGTAGGGTTTGACGAACGCGGCGTATTGCTCGAACGACATGTCCGTCCACGTGTTGGCCTTGTCGGCATTTTTCGCCTGTTTCTCCCGTGGATCGTCCGGGCGCAAGCCGTAACCGATGTCATCGGCACCTTTAGCGAAGCGCGTGTGTTTGCTGATGAAATCCTGATTCACCGCGCCGGTTTCGATGATGTGATTGGCGATGTAATTGAGGATCAGCAGATCGGTTTGCGGCTTGAACACCATCGGGATATCGGCCAGTTCGAAACTGCGATGCTCGAAGGTCGACAGCACCGCGACCTTCACATTCGGCTGGCTCAAGCGCCGGTCGGTCACGCGACTCCAGAGAATCGGGTGCATCTCGGCCATGTTCGAACCCCAGAGCACAAAGGCGTCCGTGACTTCGATGTCGTCGTAACAGCCCATCGGTTCATCCGCGCCAAACGTGCGCATAAAACCCATCACCGCCGAGGCCATGCAATGGCGCGCATTGGGGTCGATGTTGTTGCTGCGAAAACCGGCCTTCATCAATTTGTTGGCGGCGTAACCCTCCCAGACCGTCCACTGTCCGGAACCGAACATGCCCACGGACTCGGGGCCTTTGGCTTTCAGGGCCTGCTTGAATTTCTCCTCCATGATGTCGAAAGCCTTGTCCCAACTGATCGCCTGAAACTCGCCCTGTTTGTCGAACTTGCCGTCCTTCATGCGCAACATCGGCTGGGTCAGACGGTCGACGCCGTACATGATTTTCGACAGAAAATAGCCTTTCACGCAGTTCAAGCCACGGTTGACCTCGGCCTTGACGTCGCCATGGGTGGCCACGACTTTGTTGTCGCGCGTCGCCACCATCACGCTGCAGCCCGTGCCGCAGAACCGGCACGGCGCCTTGTTCCAGTCCAGCGTGACCATGTCGGCTTCGGTGATCAGATTGCTCGCCGACGTGACAATCGGCAGCCCGGCGGCCGCTGCCGCAATCGCAGCGGCCTGGGCTTTGACGAATTCGCGGCGCGACATGCTCATTGGGAGTCTCCTGCGGGTTCGAGGAGTTCGTGATAGATCAACGCGGCGTTGAGCACACCGGGCAAGTTATTGATCTGTTCAATGCGTTGCAGGATCTGGTTTTCGTGCGTGGCTTCAAGTACCACCACGAGTTTTCCGGCAGCACTTTCATGATGCAACTCCAGACCGTCCAACAAACGCAAGTTGGCTTTAACCGCATCAAACAGTTCCGGCCGGGCAAGTACCACAAGGCTGGCGATATGCAGCGCTTCTTCCATGTGCTGACTCCAACAGAGTGCTGAGGACGATCAGTTAGGCGGCCCGGGCGGGCCATAAAGCATTTGGAAAAACCAGATCATGAAACCGTAACCACCGACGATGGCGATGGAAAGCAATGGAAACAGGCACACGACCAGGAAAAGGAATAGACGCGTTTCCTTGCGGCGCTGTGTTTTTGGCTCATTTGGCTCGTTGAGTGTTGGCACTGTGATGCCTCCGGCCTGATGGGGAATCAGCCTAGAACAGTTGGCAAAAACACAACGGCGAGAGAGGGGTTTTAGCGATCAATGGCAACTTTATTAGTTGGGTTAGTGCGATTGGGTTTAGCCAGTGAAGTTGTTAAAGCTTTTAGCAACTAAACACCGCGCACCGCGTTTCATTCGCAACTAATAAAATTTCTTATTAAAAGAAAATGAGCTTCGCCCTACCCCAAATTCCGAGTACAACCCCAACCCCTGTAGGAGTGAGCCTGCTCGCGAAAGCGCCAGTACATCCAACATCACCTAACCTGACACACCGCCTTCGCGAGCAAGCTCGCTCCCACAGTAAATTTGTGGTGTGCCCCGAATTCTCTGTTCGGCACAAAACCCCTGTAGGAGTGAGCCTGCTCGCGATAGCGTCCATCCAGCCAACATCACTATTGAATGACCCACCGCCATCGCGAGCAGGCTCACTCCTACAGGGGATTCGTGGTGTTCTCCCGAGTTTTGTGTGCGACTGAGAAACCTGTGGGAGCGAGCCTGCTCGCGAAGACGCCAGCACATTCAACACCTAAACAACTAACCCACCCTGCCC